>JAFNGM010000058.1:0-4294 GCA_017885225.1 Syntrophaceae bacterium
TGACAATTGGATATTTTGCTCTCACTTTTTCGAGTGTACTTCTTGCCTCATCAAGGCTGCGATCGAGCAATTGCTTCACCAGAAGTGAAACATGCTCAGCGCGGAAAGAACGCATAGAAACCGCAAGATGTAATGACTCATTGTACTCTACATTTGGACGAGATTCTAATTTTTTCAATATCTCTACTGCGCTATATTCGCTGTCGTTGAGCCGATCAGAAATATAAATATCCCAATCAGTAAATGAGCGTTCCAGTGATTGAATCCATTCGCTGATTCCTGCCTCGCCAGTATTGATTTCCTGACCGCCTCCAACTAAGCACACAACCACAGCCCAATCTTTGTGTCGGTCAAGACATGACATCAGAAACTCCGGCTCAGACTGATTGAAATTATGCCGATTCTTTTTTCGGCTCATGAAATTTGATGTTTGTTCTAAATTCCAAGCGCGCTGAGCTTCGTCGAAAATTGCTACATGTTCTATTGGTGGTGTATCCAATTCTATAAGGCAATTATCCCTGAAATTGTGAACATTCTGTATAAACATCTTAACCTCACTCATCGCCGTGCCTTTCTTGATCTTGGCTCCCTTCTTTTTTTCTCGTTTAATTTTATCACGAGCCAATGCTTCGCGCAAAATATCTACGAGAGGACCATTGCCAGAAAGGAAAACGCTATAGAGATCGTTGGATTTATCAATGTGTGTAGTTGCTATATGGAGTCCGACCAATGTTTTGCCAGAGCCAGGGACACCGGTTACGAAACAAATGGATTTGCGGGAATTCTCTTTTGANNCGGGAGATGTCCTCAACAGAATGATTATTGTAGAGGGCCATTGCTGCTTCGATGATTGTTGGAGTTGGACAATATCGTCCTTGCTCCCATTGGGTTCGGTTAATTTCCTTTCCTTCACTAAAGCACAATACGTCTTCAATTACTTTGTCCAGTAATCCAATATTACTCTTGATAGGAAGAAGCAGTTTGTCGTTTTGTGGTGTTGTTGCAACAATCGAATAGATGCTATTCGCTTTTGTTGCGATTAGAATTGGGGCAATGAATTGTTCGTGACTTGATTCATGGAAGTTCTTTAAATCCAGAGCATAATCCATAACCTGGTCTATAGCATATGAGCTGTATTCTTTTTCACCAATTTTGAATTCGAGAATAAAGATTACCGACCCAATAAGAATTATCACGTCAATACGCTGCCCCATGCGAGGAATAGAATATTCAAAATAAATTGATCCTTTATAAGGAGGTAAAACTGCTTTCAAAATGATGATTTCTGCTAACCAAGCATCCTTCTGCGTTTGTTCCAAGGGAAATTCGTTTTTTAGCGCTATTTTTCCTATTATCTCTTCAGGAGAGGTAATCAGGAAATTTGTGATGGAGTCATCGTAATATGCGCGCTTCATGATATATTCCTTATTTTTTAAGTTTTTCAGTGCAATATCGAACTTATCTTCCAGTATTTATCCGGTAAGTTGTCACGATTCTCTTTAATTGATTATGGTTTATTTAATATACATAAGATTTAACCTGTTGGGAAGTTCTGATTATAGAAAGGCAATCGGATTCTAAACGATGGTAAAATTAGCTGTCACGACATCGCATGTTTCGATCCGTATTCAACAAAATGCTCCGGAGGTCCAGTATCAAGACTTGTATTTGGAATATGTAAGACTGGTCTTAATCAAATATGATAGCCATACGCTTGAGGCACTCATGAGAAGCGCTTCCAATTTGCGTATCACAGGGCATTCTCTTCACGTAAAATCCTCAAAATCTGTTCACGGAGAAAAGGTATTTAATTTTGAACAGCATCCCACACGATGTCATAGTCCACACCGAAGTAGTCATGAATGAGGCGATCTCTCATTCCTGTTATAGCTTTCCATTCCACTTCTGGATGCCGATTCTTAAGATCAGAAGGTATTTTCTTTGATGCTTCACCGATGATCTCAATGCTTCTCACGAATGCACGCATGAGAGTGGCATCACAAAGAAACTTTCCCTTGCTTAATCCCTTTTTCGCAGATAGCAGGTACTCGGTTTCGTCAAGGATATGTCGTAGAAACTCAAGCGGCAAGAGCGGCATACTCAACCTCCTTGAGAATGTGGGGAACAATATATGGACTGAGTGATTCTACGGTAACAAGTTCTACTCGGTGCTGCAGAATATCTTCCAACATGAAGGAAAGTTTCATAAAATTATCAAATGTCTTTTGACTCGGCTCGAATTCAACCAGCAGATCAATGTCACTATCAGGATGCTGGTCACCACGAACAAACGAACCGAATAATCCGATCCTCTTTATTCCTAATGCTCTCAGATGAAAACTGTTCTGCTTAAGTAAACCCAAAATGTCTTGCTTTGTTCCGACTTTAATCTGCATTCCATTCAGTCCATGCTATCGATTATTTTTACATATTTTATAGGTTCTACGTCATGATATGTCAACAGAAAATTCCCAAAGTATTTTTGTATCGATGAATGTACCATTTGAATTCCAGGAGCAGTATACCTCACTACATAATTTAAGTATGCTGTTCGAATGAATAAGTTTCAAGAAGGAAGCCCCCGGTGGTAATCAAGTTTCAAGCCTGACCCTGAAATTACACTAATGCGTCTCCCACGGCGAGGCCGAGGAGACAGCCCCGGGAGCGCTTTTTTCTTTCCATTGTTATTCCTTTCTCATTGTCCTTTCTTCCAGGAGAGGACCATCCGAATCTGATCAGGCATTTCGGGTGAGGAAAAGTTCGCCCTGGGATCATAGTGACGAAGTGTCCGGATCTTCTCAAGTACAGTATCTGTCTCGGCGATGCCGTGACGGATCAACCAGCAGCCGACAACCGTTCCCGTTCTCCCACGTCCACCCCAGCAGTGGATATACACGGGCTGGTCTTGCTTCAAAGCGTTGTCAATCCGGTTAAGGATGTGTGCCATGAAATCCGGTGTGGGAACATCGAGGTCCCGAATGGGCATGCGGCTGCATTCAACGGGAGGTCCGCCGTCGGCAAGGCGTTTCAGGACCGGTTCATAATCTCTGAAGAGCATGCCTTCATGATCCCGCTCATAAGGCTCCATCAGATTGACCACGCAACGGATGCCGCAATCCAGAAGCCCTCTCATCTTCTGTTCCATTACTTTTTTCTGTCGGTCACCAGGATAATAGCCCGCCAAAAACTTTTCGGGAATGACCCAGTAGCTGCGGGAAAATGGGATTTTATGCATGGGCGTCATCTTTCACAATGGTAGCTCTGCCTTCTTCGTATATACGCGCCGTCCAGTAATCAGCCCAGTGAAGGAGGAGTGTCAGGGGTTCTTCCTTGTGGGTCATGTGCTTTCCTTCCACTCAGATCACCTTCCACCAGGGCACCGCCAGCACCTTGGGCGTCAACCATTCGATCACCGTGCCGGTGTGCAGCAGCAGCCCGGCGCGTGCATCCGCGCCATACTCATGTTGAAAGGCAATCAGGTTCGCGGCGTCCCTGATCCTCGGGCGGTTCGTGGATTTAATCTCGATGGGAAGAACCTCCCCCTCCGTCTCGATCACCAGATCCACTTCTTCGCCCGCGGTCGTCCGCCAATAGAGAATCTCTGTGTTCTGAAGCCGGCTACACTGCCAGACAAGAAGGTCAAGCAGCACTATATTCTCGAGGTAGGCACCGGTTGGTTCGGCCATTCCGGAAAGATGCATAGCCAGTCCGACGTCACCCCAGTACAGCTTGGGGGACTTGAGGAGACGTTTGGTACGGTTCACCGAATAGGCCGGCAACCGAACAAGGAGGTACGAAGTCTCCAGCAGGTTCAAGTAGCGGTATACCGTGGGCTGCTTCAACGATAGATCGCGGGCCATCTCCGTCTGGTTTACGAGCTGGCCAAGACGAAAGCAGGCTGCCCGCATCAGCCGGCGGAAATCAGGCAAAGCGGCTATGGAGGAAAGCACCTGGAGGTCTCGCTCCAGATAGGTCCGGACGTAGCCGTCGAACCAGACCATCCGATCCTCCGCGCTGGTCATATGGACGGCAGGCGTGGGAAATCCGCCACGCCGGGCAAGCTCCTGCCAGTCTTCCGGACCTGCCGTGTCCGCACTGAGGAGATCGGGCCATTGAGCGTCATTCGCCGCAACCAGTTCTTCCCAAAGCCCGCAACGGCCAAGTTCCCTTTGCTCACGCCGGGTCATCGGCCAGAGGGTGAGGTAGCTGGCGCGCCCTGCAAGCGATTCCGATATCCCCTGCATCAAAAGCAGATTAGCCGATCCGGTGAGCAGAAACCGGCCGGGTCGCCGGT
>JAFNGM010000058.1:4302-4523 GCA_017885225.1 Syntrophaceae bacterium
CCTTTACCAGGGTGCTTTTGCCGGTCTGACGGGCGCCGGTAACCACAACGGCCGGCATCACCCGCAACCGCTGATCCAGCGCGGCCATCATGTATCTGGGAAATGTGTTTTCATTCATGCCGTGAATTATATCCATTCATGAACGTTTTTGCAAGGATTTATGCTAACAGGATTTTGTAAAGAAATTATGCTTGTAGTTATGGGGTCAGGCTTGAAACTTG
>JAFNGM010000059.1 GCA_017885225.1 Syntrophaceae bacterium
AAACTTTTGGCATAATCATTGAACTACCATCGGCGAATGCCGATGGCTTTTAGGGCTCAAGGATTCCAGGGTTCGAATAAAAATCATTTTACTGAAATCTTTTGTATCTCTCGACCCCTCGATTCCTTGACTCCTTGAACCCTATTTGAAAATACAACCGCTCATATTATGTGCCCGGATTGCCGGACTTGCGGGGGCGATACACTTTATTTACGATGGCCCGCACGGCAAATATGACAACGGTGAGAAAAACAAGGAAGAGAAACACAACGCCCCAGGTGACCCAGCCGCCCCCCGTGACAAGGTCCAGGGGATTCAAGGAGGCCTTCGTCACTATACGGCCTTCCGAACCGCGATAGCGCGCAGGTACATTAGGAATGCCGTCGCCATCAGCATCAGGGAATGAGGTGAGGTAATCGGCAAGGGCCACCCATTCCTTGACCCCCCCGATGCCGGATTGCCCTTTGGCGTGTATCATAAGCGTTTTCATGTCCTTCACCGGACTCCCTGTTTCATCCCTTAATTGAACACTCAAGATTCCGTGGGATTTCTCGCTGATTTTGCTTAATAACTCTGCCGTAAACGAATTGATCACTATGCGATAGAGTCTGCCTTCATCCAAGGGTTCGTATGCACCGTGCTCATCCAGAACCTTCGCCGAGATGACTCGATCGAATATTACTCGATATGGATTATACTCGAATGTAATACCGGACACCTGCAGATATGCAGCATCCTTATATGGAGCGATGGACGTATGTACCTCGAGGAAGTTTTTGAGTTCTTTTCCGGTAAGATATCCCGCTATCAATGTGTTTCCGGGGAGATTATTCTCTCCCGGGCCCATTGAGAGGACGCGAAACACATCCGGGACGGATATCTTCCCTTGGACGAATGAAGAACGTATCGTTCCCAGCCCCTGAATTGCCGCGTGCACATGACGGTAGCGTGAACCCTCCGCTTTTTTCACGGCATGACGAAATGCGTCGGTGATCAGATTGCCTATCCCCTTCTCTCCCGGATTGGCATACATGTAGGAAAGCTGTTCCATGTCGAAACCAGTGTCGGCCAAGACCTGATCAAAACGGTAGTTGAAGTGAGAAAGATAGTGCCGCTCTACAATTTTTTTAAAAGACTTAATATGGCGAGCAACTGCGGGGTCTTCCGGCACATCAGGCGTCATGTTCACCAGGTCATAGGCCTTCACCGCGGCACCTTTCTCTCTGGAAAACGACACATTCAGCACGCCGAGATATGCACCGTAACTGCCTGATGATACAATGATCGTCTTGCCGACTATGAGGGGCCTCGAAAGCGTTGTATGGGTATGACCGCTGATTATCACGTCGATATCGGGTACCTTTTCCGCAAGAATTTCATCCTCGGAAATGCTTTTTTGGGACCGCGTCCCGTTGTGTGAGAGACAAATGATCATATCAACCTTTTCATTCTTTCTGAGGATATTGACTATGCGTTTACTCGCGTCCACCGGATCGATAAAAGTTACCGGTTTTGCATAGGGCGCGTCTTCGGCCGCGTCTTTCCCCATAATACCGAAAAGGCCAATTTTCATACCCCCCCGATCGACCACGACATATTCCCGCACAGGAAATTCATGAAACGCTTTTTTCAGTTCAGCATCCCCGGCCCCGTCCTTGCTGAATTCGGTATTCGAGGCAACCAGCGCAGGAGAGGGCCCGCCCCTTGCTTTCACTGTGCGCAGCATCTTCGCGAGTCCATCCGGATAAAAATCAAAATCGTGGTTGCCCAAAGTGATTACATCATATCCTAATACTCCCATAAGCTTGAATTCCAGCGCCTCTTCGGGAAGTACTGTATGGAAAAGGGTCCCCTCTGCAAAATCGCCGGCATCCACAAGGAGTGTCTTGCCGCCGTAACGTGCGCGCTCCTGTTTTATAGCTGTCGCCAGTCTGGCGTAGCCACCCACCGTCGTGCGCTTCCCATCACTTTCCAAAACCGGGTAGGGAAAAAAGTGAGAATGCAGATCATGGGTAAAAAGTATGACCACATTACTGGCTGGACGTATTTCTTGTGTCCAGCTTTTTGACACGGTCAGCACCATGACAATTGCAAAAAGAAATACTATCGAAATTTTTACCGCGCGCATTCCATTTTTCATATATCACAATCAACTCCCCTCCTGAATGCAATACACAACTGCCCCTGGCGGTACGGATCCTGAAGGTGATCTCCAGCTTTTATTTGTATTCTTGGCCTCTCCACACCGAGGACGGAATCCCAGGGAACCCCTTGCAGGATGCCCCCTATTTTCTGTTGCGTAATCCGAGAGGCGGCCATAGGATATTTTCGTTCGCATGTAACTTTTTGTTTCGAAGCGTGGGATCCATTTGTACGTCTGCGGGAAACGCATCGGCCCCCCCTTACACATCCAGATTCGATGCGTAGAGGGCGTTTTTGTAGATGAATTCTTTGCGGGGTTCCACATGGTCGCCCATGAGGGTAGTGAAGATTTCGTCGGCGATCACCAGGTCATCCACCCTGACCTGGAGGAGGGTTCTTTTTTCCGGATTCATAGTGGTCTCCCATAACTGTTCGGGGTTCATCTCACCGAGGCCCTTATAGCGCTGTATCGAAAGACCTTTCTGACCCATGGCCGTCACGTATTCCACGAGGGCCGTCATGCTGGCGAGTTCCTTCCTGCCTTTTTCCTCATCGTCCATGACCACGGTGTAGGGCGCCTCGCCCAGGGCGCTTACCTGATAGAGCATGTCTTTAATTTCAATAAATCTCGGTGACTTGAATATCTCCCGATCGATGACCGAGGTGAATACCTGCCCTTTCATGCGATAATCAAGTACGAGCTTGTAGCTGCTGTGCTCCGGGTCGGGTTCTGTGCTATATCCCTCGATCCTTTCCCCGATGGCCATCCTGGTCCGCTTCGCAACTTTCAGGAGGGTCTCCTCGCTCTGGAAATCATTCGGGGTAAAGGCCGGATCGCCGGCGAGAATCCGCATGACCGTCCTGTTCTTGTCCTCTTTTTCAAAACGATCCAGTACCGTTTCGATCCTCATCACCTTCTTGACAAGACCAAGCAGACGGTTTCCCGTGATGCTGTTTCCGTTGCCGGTGATGAGGGAAATCTTGTTCACCCCGTTTTCGAGGATGTAATTTCTCATCTCCTCTTCGTTATGGATATAGAGTTCTTTTTTCCGGTCCGTTACTTTAAAGAGCGGCGGTTGGGCGATGTAGAGATACCCTCTCTCGATTAATTCTTTCATCTGCCGGAAAAAGAAGGTGAGGAGCAATGTCCTGATGTGGAGACCGTCCACATCGGCGTCCGTCATGATGATGACTTTGTGATAACGGAGCTTGCTGACATCGAAATCGCCTTCTTCCCGGCCGATACCGGCACCAAGCGCCGTAACAATAACTTTTATTTCTTCATTTTGCAGCATCTTGTCGAAACGGGCTTTCTCCACATTGAGCACCTTGCCGCGGAGGGGCAAAATCGCCTGATTCTTCCGGTCCCGGCCTTGTTTGGCCGAGCCGCCGGCGCTGTCGCCTTCCACAAGGTAAACCTCGCTCAATGCAGGATCTCGCTCCTGACAATCGGCAAGTTTTCCGGGCAGCGCGCCGACTTCAAGGGCGCTCTTTCTGCGCGTGAGCTCCTTCGCGCGCCGCGCCGCATCCCTGGCCCTTGCGGCATCCAGGGCTTTGCCAAGTATCTGCTTCGCGATAGGGGGATTTTCTTCCAGGAAGCTTCCCAGTTTCTCATACACAATCCCCTCAACCAGCCCCTTGACCTCACTGTTGCCCAACTTGGTCTTCGTCTGTCCTTCGAATTGGGGTTCTCTCAGTTTCAAGCTGATTACGCAGGAGAGGCCCTCCCGCACGTCCTCCCCCCGGATGACATCTTTGCCGTTCTTTATAAGGTTGTTATTCGCCGCGTAGTTGTTGATAACCCGCGTGAGGGCGGATTTGAAACCGCTCAGATGCGTTCCGCCTTCTGTGGTGTTGATGCTGTTCACATATGAAAAGATGATTTCGGCATACGTATCATTATACTGCAGGGCTACCTCTACCTGGCAATCTTCCTTGGTGCCGTCGAAATATATAGGTTTTTTGTGAAGGACCCCTTTGTTCCGGTTGATATATTCCACAAAAGAGACGATCCCGCCTTTATAGAAGAATTCACTCTTCTTGCCGTCCCTTTCGTCCGTCAGGGCGATTTTTACACCCTTATTAAGAAAGGCAAGTTCACGGAGGCGGTTGGAAAGAATATCGAAACTGAAATCGATGTCCTCGAAAATTTCATGATCTGGTTTGAAGGTGATCTTGGTCCCCCGTCCCCTCGTCTTTCCTACTTCATCAAGGTCCTGTGTGGGCACTCCCCGGCAGTAGGACTGCCGGTACACTTTCCCATCCCTTCTCACCTCCAGCTCAAGGTCTGAGGAAAGGGCGTTGACGACGGAGACACCTACACCATGGAGCCCGCCGGATATTTTATAGCTTTCATTGGAGAATTTTGCTCCTGAGTGAAGTTTGGTAAGCACTACCTGGGCCGCCGAGACTCCCTCATCCTTGTGCATATCTACGGGAATTCCACGGCCGTTGTCATCCACTGTCACACTGTTGTCCGCCCTTATCCGGACTTCGATGTTGTCACAGTAACCCGCCGCCGCCTCGTCAATACTATTGTCGACCACCTCATATACCAGATGATGGAGTCCTTCTTTGCCGGTGCTGCCTATGTACATGGCAGGTCTTTTCCGCACAGCCTCAAGGCCTTCCAGTACTTTTATACTATCCGCACCATACTGTTCCGTCATGGTTTATTCTTCCTTCTGACTCTTTTCTAAAGTCACTGCGATTATCGAGGCAATGAGCGCCTCATCATTCAGGGAGATATCAATTATTGAACTTTCAACGGCATGACAATGCACATGTATTCGTCATTGTGTGCAGGCTTGATAACCCCTGGCTTCATACCCACACCAATTTCGAAAACAACTGTCTCATCATCAATAACCTCCATGGCATCAATCAGATATTTCACATTATAACCAATGGAAATATCTTTCTCATGATAGGCTATCTCAATCTCCTCTTTTGCTTCTCCTACATCCGGGTTTGTCGACTCCAGCACCATTTTTCCCTCAGATAATGCGATAATGACGCCACTGTACCGTTCGCTCGATATCACGCTCATTCTCCGGAGAGCATGGAGAATCGCATCCTTTTCAAATTGTACGACAATACCCTTTTCCGCCGGCATAACCCTCCGATAGTCCGGATATTCCGCATCGACAAGGCTTACTCTCAACATGGTGCTGTCCGTCTTGACGATGCACATCCCCTGGCGTATTCCCACAAATATTTCTTCCGGCGCATCTTCAATAAGCCTTTTTATTTCATTCAATCCTTTTCTGGGAATAATAATCCCCTTTTCGAGCTTGAACAATGCTGCTTCCCCGATATCTGCACTTGCTATAGCCAATCGATGTCCATCCGTCGCAATCATTCTCAATGTATTTTTACCGCCATCATCAAGAGTTTCAACAAGGACACCATTGAGATTTTTTCTCATCTCATCGCCAGACATGGCAAAAGACGTCTTCCGAATTAATCCTTCTATGAATTTTCCTTGCATAGAAGAAAAATTCACTTCAGTGCGGTCATCAATCACACTGGGAAAATCGTCCGCCGACAAACCGGGAATTTTATATATAATCTTTTGACACGTCACGGTTACTCGGTGGCTTTCGTTTGCCTCAAACTGAATACTGTCCCCCTGAATCTCCCTTATCATCTCATATAGTTTTCGTGCGGATACGGTAACCTGCCCTTCCTCAAGAATCTCCGCGCTATAATCTGCAACTAATCCTATTTCCCTGTCTGTCGCTACTATTGTGATCTTGTTATTACCCGTCCTGAGAAGGATGTTGTTAAGGATCGGCATGGTAGTTTTTTTCTCAACGATGCTGAGCGTCTTTTGAATGCCTTCCAAAAAGGTATTTCTTTGCACGGTAAATTTCATTGCCACAGCCTTTCTTAAAATATTTTTTATGCAGTTATAAATTACTAGTCATAGTAGTAGGGACTGTGAGAAGTGTTGATAAATATATTTCTCATAGTCATCACACATACATGAGAAAAAGAGCGCTGTGTATAAATGGTGTTCACGAACTGTTAGTCTTTGTTCTGTAAAATTTCTTCGAGCTCCAGAACAAGTTTTTTTAAATTTAAGTCTTCTTCCATAACCTTTTTCATTTTGTTACATGAATAGATAACGGTTGAGTGGTCACGACCGCCAATTTTTTCTCCGATGTCAGGAAAGGATGCATTCGTCATCCTTCTCGAAAGGTACATCGCGATCTGCCTTGCGAACACGAGATTTTTATTTTTTTTGTGTGATTTAATGTCCGACATTTTGACATTGAGTTTACCGGCTACGGTTTTGAGAATCTCATCAACGGTCACTTCTTCTTTCTCATTTGACTTGATAATCTTTTTCAGAACCTCCTTGGTGAGGTTCATATCGATTTCTTTTCCCGTCAGAGAGGAGAAGGCAGAAATCCTAATAAGATATCCCTCAAGTTCTCTGATATTGGATTCAACATGGGATGCCACATAGTGGGCTACATTTTGCGGGAGGACCATTTTATTTTCCTGGGCCTTTTTTTCTAAAATAGCAATCTTTGTCTCAATTTCCGGTGGATGAATATCGGCAATAAGGCCCCACTCGAACCGGGAACGGAGTCTGTTTTCCATATTCGGTATGTCTTTAGGAAATTTATCGCTCGTTACGACGATTTGTTTTCCTGAATCATGCAGCGTATTGAATGTGTGGAAAAATTCCTCCTGGGTCTTTTCTTTTCCGGCAACGAACTGAATGTCATCCATCAAAAGACAATCCATATTTCGATATTTTTCCCTGAATTTCGGCATCCTGTCGTAACGGATCGAGTTGATCAATTCATTCATAAACTCTTCTGCGGATACATATACAACATTTAAATNNCCGCCGTAAATAAAGAGCGGGTTGTAGTTCTTTGCCGGCTGTTCCGCGACCGACACCGATGCGGCGTGAGCAAATTGATTGCAGGGGCCGACGACAAATCTGTCAAACGCGTAATGCTGATTCAGGGACTGGTTGGTTCCTGAGCGCACGGACTTTTTGGGTGAGCGGGTTTTTTCCTGATGGTCTCCTGCCCGACGGGTTGAGCTTTGACTTTTTTTCGCATCTAGGGCTATCTGCAGATCGACTTTTAAGTCAATGCCCGCGATGGAAGCAAGGGCTTCCTTAATGACCGCGTGATAGTTTTCCATAAGCCAGTCTTTAAAAAACTTATTCGGCACATTTAAGGTAATATTGCTTCCCTCCAGGGACGATATTTTTATAGGTCTAATCCATGTGTCAAAGTTTTGTTGACTTACTTTATCTTTAATAATATGGAGGCTTTTTTCCCAGAGTATATCCACTGCACATTACCTTATAAACATAGTTATCAACACCTGTTGATAGTTGTAATACAAAAAACCTATTTATTTTCAGTAAGATTCATAAGTAATGCCACGAGGCGTTGCAATTCTTCTGCTGTGTTGAACTTGATTTCAATTGACCCTTTATTTTTTTGTTGACGGATTTGTATCGCTGTCATGAATAGTGACGAGAGCTCTTTTTCCAAATCACGAAGAACAGGATCCTTTTTTGCGGCACTTTTTTTTGCGGGCTTTTTTTTCAGTCTCTGAATCAAACTCTCCGTTTCTCTCACACTGAGCGTTTTTTTCAGGATGATATTGAGTACTTTAATCTGCTCTCCTGGCGTATCAAGCATGAGCAGGGCACGCGCGTGCCCTGAGCTGATGGTTTTGTCAATGAGGGCCTTCTTGATTTCTGCGGGCAGCTTTAAGAGCCTTACAGTGTTGGCAATCGTGGAGCGGTCCTTGCCAACCCTCGCGGAGAGCTCCTCCTGTGACAGGCCGAATGTGGTCATCAGCATGCGGTAGGCTTCAGCCTCATCGAGAGAGTTCAATCCTTCACGCTGCACGTTTTCTATAAGAGACAATTCTGCCGCCTGTGAATCTTCGGCATCTCTGATAATGATGGGAACCTCTTTGAGGCCGGCTTCCTGTGCAGCCCTCCAACGGCGCTCCCCCGCGATAATCTCGTACGCGCTGCCGGATCTTCGCACAACGATAGGTTGAATAATCCCATTCTTTTTTATAGATGTGACAAGACGTTTCTGTTCCTGGTCGCTGAATTCCTTGCGGGACTGGAACCGGTTGGGAGTAAGTTCTTCGATTCCGCACATGATGAACGAGGGCCTGGCACTGATATCATTAAGCAGATCAGGAAACATGGCCCCGAGGCCTTTCCCGAGGGAACTTTTTGGCGGCATCTAAATCCTCCCGTTGGTCATGAGTTCATTCGCGAGCTCCATGTAGGCAATGGCGCCTCGCGATCGTATATCATAAAGAATGATGGGAAGGCCATGACTGGGGCTTTCAGACAACCGGACATTCCTATGAATAACCGTATTGAATACCTTCTTTCCCAAGTGTGTTCTCACATCTTCGCTGACTTTGTGCGATAACAGATTTCTTGTATCGAACATCGTAAGCAGTATACCGGCAAGAGTCAAGGAAGGGTTGAGCCTGGTTTTTACTAGTTTCACCGTATTCAGCAAATGTCCAAGACCTTCCATGGCAAAATATTCGCATTGGAGAGGAATTATCAGGGACTCGGATGCGACAAGGGCATTTATCGTTAAAAATCCGAGAGACGGCGGACAGTCAATGATCACAAAGTCATATGCCGTATCCAGAGTATTCAGCAGGGAGCGAAGTTTTTTTTCCCTGTTTTCCAGATTTACAAACTCTACCTCTATCCCTATGAGATCCTGATTTGCGGGAACCACATCAAGAAAAGGCATCTGCGTGCCTATAATGACGTCTTTCAGAGGGACCTTGCCAATGAGAGAGTAATAGAGATTTTTCTTATGAATAATGTTCTTCTCTATGCCTACACCGCTCGTGGCGTTGCCCTGGGAGTCGCAGTCGATGAGGAGAGTCTTCTGCTCCGCTGCCGCCAGAGATGCGGCAAGATTAATCGCGGTAGTGGTCTTGCCCACCCCGCCTTTTTGATTTGCTATACATATGATTTTACGCATGATTTAATGGAACATACCAATAACGTGTGCGGTTATAAATTGTGCGGGAACATTATCATACAATGGTATCTTTGAGAAGGAATATTTACAGGTTTTTTAAAAGGTTCATACCATTCAAAGAAGCCATTTTTTTGCAGCGCTGCATTAACAAAAAGCCGGCTCGCATTACCTTAAAATCACTTTTCATATATGATAATGGTTCGAAAATCTCCCGTAATAGGCAGGGTTATATCATGGCGTGCAATATAGTGATATCCCAGATTTTGTGAAACGTTCGCCCCTTCCCTGAGTTCTTCCTCCGCTCTTTTACTTTTCATTGCGATCAGGATGCCTTTCGGTGCGAGAAAATATGCACCCATCCGTAAGAAGTGCGGCAGTTTCAACGTGGCGCGAGAGGTAACCACCGTAAAAGTGCCCCTATAGGCTTCATCCTCCATGAGGTATTCTGCCCGGTTATGGATGACAGGTATATCTGTGAGATGCAGGGTACGGATTATGTGCTTCAGAAATGAAGTCTTTTTACGTGACGATTCGAGCAGAGAGATTTTTAATGAATTGACCGCGATTTTCAGAGGAATAGCAGGAAATCCGGCNNCGATTTTACTGAGACTAAATTGATCTTTTTGTTCCAGGTAAGGAGTTCACGGTGATATGTTTCAAACAAGAGCAACGCTTTATCTGAGAGAGAGATTCCCAATGATGAGGCAGTGGTGAAAAGAATATCTCTCATATGAGAAATCCTTTAAAGATACGTGATGTCAGGCGAGACGCCGCGCCGTTTCAAGGGAACGACAGGCGTCCCGCCTGCGATATCTCAATGCATAACAGAGCGCTGGCATGAAAATAAATTTCATGCCAGTACGGCTGTTTTGAATACATCGAAGCCGATTTTGTCAATCATAGCGCCCAGTCTCTGTTTCGGGCTCGCATTTGCAACGTAATGTCCGATAATTGTATCGATCAGGTTGAGAACCTGTTCTGTGGTAAGATCCCTGGCGAGCTCCTGTGATAATCGGGGATTCACACCGCCGTTCCCCCCGGCAAAGACCCGCCATCCTTTCGGAAAACCAACAATGCCGATATCCTTGATACAGGTTTCTGCACACTGGTTTGCACAGCCGCTGACGCCTAACTTTAACTTGCCGGGCACCTGCGCGCCATGGTACTTTTCGTCCAGTGCGAGACCCAAACCGAGACTGTCCTGCTGCCCCCGTTTGCAGAAGGTCGTCCCCGGACAGGCCTTGATGCTCCGCACGCAGAGACCGACTGCCGCCCCCAAAGGCATTCCCAGCTCTGCCCAGACCGCATCAACATCTTCTTCTTTAAGGCCTACAATCGCGATTCTGGCAGCACTGGTTATTTTCAGCGCCGCCGCGCCGTATTTCTCGGCTACATCGGCCAGTTTGCGGAGCGTTTCCGGGCTGACCACGCCGCATGGAATATGCGGCGCTACGGCATAGGTCTGTTTATCACGCTGAATAATTACTCCTTTTTCTCCATCCTGTAACATTGTGTGGTCCTCCATTCATTTTTTATGTCAGGCATCGATTTCTTGGGGTGCCACTATAGGAGAAATACATCGGTGTGTCAAGGCGGGGGAAATAATTTACACGTGATTCAAGAATGGTTTTTATGGTACAAGGGGCACTGTAATGAAAAAGAGAGCGGGGAGGAAAAAACACGTGAGGGCAAACACGGAAAGAATCACCATTGTCCTGAACAAACCGAAATATCCGGGCAATGTCGGATCCATAGCACGGTGTGCGAGGAATATGGGGAT
>JAFNGM010000060.1 GCA_017885225.1 Syntrophaceae bacterium
TCATTCATTGCAGCGATCTGCACAAAGGCTTCGCCCGCGTGAAATGTAAAGATTGCGGCCACGAATATCTCTTGGCCTTCTCCTGCAAGCGGCGTTACTTCTGCCCCGCCTGTCATCAGAAGCGGGTGGTGGAATTCGGGGAGTGACCATCGCATGTTTCCATTGATAATCAATAATCTTTAATTACCTTGGTTCCGTATAGGTAGGTGTACACAGCAATTCCGCCGATCAGGCGATCTTGAAAAATCAGCAATTGGATTTTTTGTTTAGTCCTTCCTGAAGTCATTAAATCGGCAACTTTGATGAATATACTGCATTTCAATCAGTAATAAACACATTTCATGCCCGATGGTCATCGACACGGCACTCCGTGTTTTTAGTCAATACCTTGACCTACAAGTCCGCTGCTTAAACTTTCTTTGCTGCTTATATAACCCTCCATTAAAATCAATACCTCATCAAATGACGGAATTTACTTAATGCCGTATATATGTGATTGATATGCTGACTAATAAAGCATATTATGTGATCAAAACAATTGTCGGCTGGTGCTTAGAATGACCAATATGCCCGGGCAACCTTATGGTACATATCAGCCGCAGTCGAAGGAGGTCACTATGTCATTAACCTTTCGCGACATCCTACATCTCCGAACCCATGATATAGCCAGCGAGACACTTGGCGAATTGATTGCGGGGGCGGAAGCCGTGGCATTGTTAAGTGGTGCGGTCGAATCAGGTATTATAGGTGCACTATCTACTGCGAGTAGTTCTCAGCAGATTGCAATAGCCACCGGCCTTGAGCAAGAACAAATTGATGGTGTCCTCCGTGCTCTAGAGGCTTATGGTTTGGTCAAGCAACGCAATGGTATCTACAATCTTACAACGCATTTAAAGCTTCTTACTTCTGCTGATGCTCCCAATCCTCTTATTAACACGCTTCGGGTTACTAATATACGAATGCGGAATTTAACCAATCTAGGAAATGACGGTAAAGACTATACCGCACTGCAGTCCTATGAAGTGCTCTCCATAGCTCAAGGTATCATATCAGCATTGTCACTTGCACGTAGCTTTGTTGGGGCCGCACTGGGCAATATGATGCCTGAGGTTAAGAAGCTTTGGCAAGCCGGGGCGTGCCATCTGGAATCTGGTTGCGGGGTCGGTAATAACTTGTTTCAAATCGTGACCACTTACCCCAAGGTCACTGCAGTAGGTGTTGAGATAGATGCAGAAACGGCTAACGAAGCCCGACGGCGCGCCGTTTTTTTCGGGGTAACTGACCGCGTCGAGATACGACAAATGGACGCGTGTACCTTAACGGACGAAGCTGTCTTTGACACTGCTCAGTGGAGCCAGTTTTTCTTTCCTACCGTATACCGCGGCGCTGCTCTGCGAGCATTATTCAAAGCTTTAAAACCCGGGGGATACGTATTCATGCCCTTATTACTGGCGGTTTCAGGCAACATCTGGGCCTATCGTCGCGATATGTTGCGCATGGCGCTGAGAATTTTAAAGTCTGAGCCACTTATTGCGCTCGTATTCCTGAACGCTATCCTGTTGACGACTCCTGCCCGTCAAAGAGCCGAAAAACGTCTTTCTTCTCTTCAAGAATTGGTGTATCGAGCGTGGGGTATACCTGCCAAAACAGCTAAGGAACTGCAGATAGAGATAGAGGGTTCTGGTTTCCGGGTGTTGCGAACAATACCAACACCCGCCAGCCGAGTATTTCCTGTTCGCGGTTTTTTGTTGGCACAGCGGATTTAAATGCAATGACTTTAAATAAGTAAACAGATGTCCAAGGGAGACAGGTAGATGGATACGGATGGCGCAGCTGAGCTTCGGCGTTACTCTCCCTCTATTCGTAATCCTTAATTGTTATGAATACTCACCAATAAGCATTTGTAGGTTGCAGAGAGAACGCTTATTTTCTTCCTGTAGTCAATATACTTGGCTTTCTTTCATAGATACAAAAATTCAATGCGTAATGATTATCTCTATCATGGCCATGAATATTCATGGGACGAATACATCCAGGCATAACGCATCGGAAACCGGAGCGCAGAAAGCAGGTCTGTCTGAATTTAGCCTAAAATGTGCAGCTTCAGGAGATAGACGGCGAAGGTGCACGGATATATCAGGAAACTATGATCGCCGCCACTCATCCCTACATATTGTGGTCAGCTTTTCAATTGACATACAACCCCATATTCCCGATACTCCATTCTTGAAAAAGCAAGTTCTTATCAGTTTCTATGAGCCTCTGTGGTTTTTCCATCGGGTAAAGGGGATAGAGGATTTGAAGGAGAAGAAAATCTCCATCGGGCCCGAGGGCAGCGGTACCCGAGTGTTGACGCTCATGCTGCTTGAGAAAAACGGGATCGACGAGCGCAGCGCCGACTTCCTTCCGCTTACTCCCAAAGAAGCCGGAGAAAGACTGGTCCGCGGAGAGATTGAAGCGGCGCTCATGCTGACCTCCTGGGACTCTCCTGTCATGCAACAGCTCCTGACCACGAAGGGAATCGAGCTCGCAAGTTCTCCTCGTGCTGATGCATATATCATGCTGACAAAGGCAGAGACGGTAGACACACCGAGGACTGCTTCATGATTCATTGTTGCCTTCACCCTGTTATCTATGGTAATAAAAAACAGTTTCTTTCTCATGAAGTGGTCTTTTGCTCGGATCTGATCAGAAGCCCAATTTCTGAAGAGAGGAGGTAAGCTTTGGGTGATCACTGGATGAAAACCATGCGTCGGATGATCATGGTCACCTTGATCATGACCTTCTTTTGCACGATGCTGTCGGGATGTAAGCCAATGTTCGAGTATCTCGATTTCATGGGAAGGCACAAGACCCTGGAAAGCACATTCCAGCATAGTCCACGCTTGGAAGTCATGAGAGAGCTTTCCCCGGAGGATTGCTTCGTTCTTGTCGGTAAATTTGTCAAAGACAGCCCCTCCAAAGAGCCTCTCCTGGTAGTTGCCGTATCCGACCGATACCAGTACCGTGAGATCGTCGGAAGCAGGATCATTAGAAGCCCCGCCTTTTTCTATGCCATCTTCCTTCCCGAAGGAGATTACGATCTCTACATCTTTGCTGATGCGAACAGGGATGGTTACTTTGATGTTAATGAGATGGTCGGCCGTACAACATTGGGTAAGTCGGTACCGGTCAAAGGGAAGCTGGCTCTCGACGGTATTACGGTGGTCGGACCTGACATTCGTCTGGATTTCAAACATCCCCTGACAGCAGACATTCCCGTTCATACGAAGGTAATAACTCACACGTACAAGTATGATTCTCTCGACGATGATTTTTTCGATTCACGTTATGGTACGATGGGCCTCTACAGGCCGACAGAATTTCTGACCCATACCCAGGGCTGGCTTTTTTCTCTGGAGGAATTTAATCCCAGCAAAACGCTCGTTCTTTTTGTCCATGGTGTGGATGGAACGCCTCGGGATTGGAAATATATGGTAGAAGGCTTGGACCGGAAGCGCTTTCAACCATGGTTCTATTACTATCCCTCGGGTTTGCGCCTGGAGAAGCTCGGATCCCTCTTGGCTCATTCCATCGTGGTGATGAATAGCATGGACAAGTATCAGATGCAGAACATGGTTGTTGTGGCGCATAGCATGGGCGGTTTAGTAGCGAGGGCGGCCATTGACACCCTGTGCAAGAATGGCAGGCCGCCTTATCTGAAAATGTATATTTCCATGTCATCGCCTTATGGCGGTGTGGAGGATGCGAGTAGCGGGCTGAAATCGGCTCCTGTTGTCATTCCTTCGTGGCATGATGTGGCCACAGAGAGCCTTTTCCTGAAGCAGATCTATCAAAAGAATCTTCCCGAGGATGTCCCTTTTCACATGTTTTTCGGGTATCGGAATCGATCCGGGATTAGCAGCGACGGCGTGATTACCCTGAAGAGTCAGCTCGATTCGCGGGTTCATCTCAAAGCACTGAAGACTTACGGATTCGATACGACCCATGTTGGTATTTTAAATGATGAATTGGTGCGACGGGAGTTTTACCGTCTTCTCGATACTGTCAGTCCCTAGCACCAGCAGCGGGGATGAAATAGGAGGAAAAGATGAAAAGGTTCTTCTGCGGCCTGTGCCTGCTCATGAGCGTTCAGATGGGATGGGCGGCAGAGCCACTGAAAATCGGATTTATCGGTCCCATGACCGGTAACTTTGCCCAAGTGGGCAAGGAGGCAGCGCGGGTATTGACGCTCCTGGCAGCCGATGTCAATGGCCAGGGCGGGCTGGTGGAGCGGCAGGTGGAAGTGCTGTTCGAGGACGACCACGGCAATACTGAAACGGCAATTGAAGCGGGGAAAAAGCTCCTCCTCCAAAACCCTGTTGCCGTGATTGCCGCACACACGTCAACGATTACGGAAGCCCTTCAAACCGTTTTCAATGACCGCAAGGTCATCCAAATCTCTTACGGCGCGACGGCGGTGTCCTTGACGGGAAAAGGATACCGATATTTTTTCCGCACCTGTCCTCAGAATAGTGAACAGGCAAAGGCAGTGGTACAGAACATGAGGAAGATGAACGTAAAAAAAGTTGCCCTTCTCCATGATGAGAGTCTCTATGGACTGGACCTTGCGGATGCTATGCGAAGCAGACTGCATAACTGGATGATCGAGGTCGTCTACGACGGGTCGTTAAAGACAGGACAACCGGACTATCTGCCGCTGGTGGAAAGAGTAAGAGCGGCAGGCCCGGAGTTGGTCTTTTTTACCGGATATTATCCCGAGGCGGCAAAGCTTCTGTTGGCCCGCAATCGGCTGAACTGGAAGGTTCCCTTTATGAGTGGTGATGGCGCGAACGATAGTGACCTTGTCACAATAGCCGGGAAAAAGGCCGCAGCAGGATTCTCTTTCGTCAGTCCCCTGGCGCCTGAGGATGTCCGCTCGCCCCGGATCAAGCCGTTCCTTGACCGATATATGAAGGCCTACGGTACGATGCTTACTTCCATTTACGCCCTCTTTGCGGGCGACGCCTTTATTGCCGTTACGGAAAGCATCAGGAGGCTCCGGACAACGGATCCCGATCGGATCTCCGATTATCTGCACCGTACTTATTCCAATCCGGCGGCACTCACGGGTAAACAGTACTTTGATTATAAAGGCGATGTGGTAAATTATCTCCACGGTCTCTACCAAGTGGATACCGAAGGGCGCTTTATCCTTCAGAACGTCCTGGCCCGCGGACAAGCCGGCCAGTAACCTTCCAGAATATTATACGGCGGTCTGATTTTCTTACAGGAGAGAACTCACGGCCGCTCCCGACGCCGTCTACCGTCCCCGGAACCCGCAGAATTCCGATTATTACCTGTGCGTGCAGGATCATTTTGAAGCCTTTCTCCAGGTCTATGAAGAGCGGTTTGAACGGCAATATGGATTTTTCGGTTCCTATATCCAGAAGGTCATCTACCGATATCTTGATTGCGGGGACCTGCACAACGGATTTGCCCGCATCAAATGCAAAGATTGCGGCCATGAATATCTCCTGGCATTTTCCTGCAAGCGCCGGCACTTCTGCCCCCCCTGCCACCAGAAACGGGTGGTGGAATTCGGGGTGTGTTTGTGCATGTTTCTATTAATAATAAACAGAATTTAAATTCTTTGTCTTCATTTATTTGTAGGTGCTATACGTAACAAA
>JAFNGM010000061.1:0-159 GCA_017885225.1 Syntrophaceae bacterium
TTTACTGCGGAGAGCTTCAATTGAGAATTTCATTGAAAAGGCATATTGTATCCTGTAAGTAACCTGTCATGAAAATATTTCAATATATCATTTTTCTCATACTCATGGCGCTGACTGTTTCGCTCTCCGGATGTGGCGAGAAAGAACAGGGAAGCGCCG
>JAFNGM010000061.1:170-6201 GCA_017885225.1 Syntrophaceae bacterium
AAGATGTGAATATTGTAGGGGACCTTGCTGAATCGTGGAAAATTTCCAGAGGTGGACTGGTGATTACTTTCCACCTCAGGAAAGGAGTCAAATGGCATGACAGTCAACCGTTTACCGCACGGGATGTTATGTTCACGTATGAGCTTACCATAGATCCCAAAACTCCCACCGCCTATGCGGGTGATTTTCTCAAAGTGAAAAAAGCGGAAGTTCTGGATGATCACACCTTCCGCGTTACCTATGATAAGCCTTTTGCACCTGCCCTTATGAGCTGGGGAAGCAACATAATGCCGAAGCATCTTCTGGAGGGAAAAGATGTTACCACGTCGCCTCTGTCCCGTCATCCCGTTGGCACAGGGCCTTATAAATTCAAAGAGTGGGTACCGGGACAGAAAATCGTTCTTGTTTCCAATCCGGATTATTTTGAGGGCAGGCCGTATATTGACGGCAATATTATGCGCATAATACCCGATATGGCCACCATGTTTCTGGAACTGCGCGCCAATGGCATCGACCGTATGAATCTGACCCCCCTTCAGTACACGCGGCAGACAGAGAATAATCTCTTTCGGAAGAATTTCAACAAGTATCGGTATCTTTCGTTTTCCTACACGTACTTGGGTTACAACCTCAGGAACCCGTTGTTTGCCGATAAGAGGGTTCGACAGGCCATCGCATACGGTGTCAACAAAGATGAAATTATCCAGGGAGTGTTGCTCGGGTTAGGCAGGGAAGCCACAGGACCTTATAAACCGGGCACCTGGGTCTACAATTCCAACGTTATGACGTACCCTTACAATCCCGGGAAGGCGAGGGAACTCCTCTCAGATGCGGGTTGGAAAGACACCGATGGTGACGGCATCCTGGATAAGGATGGTAAACCCTTTGAGTTTGAGATTATCACGAATCAGGGGAATGAAATAAGGGCGAAATGCGCCGAGATCATCCAGCGACGCCTGGGTGAAATAGGCGTCAAGGTGAAAATCAGAATTCTGGAATGGGCTGCGTTTGTCAACGACTTTATTAATAAACGGCGTTTTGATGCGACGATTCTCGGATGGACCGTTCCCCTTGACCCTGATATTTATGATGTGTGGCATTCAAGCAAAATGGGACCCAAGGAGCTTAACTTTATATCCTATAAAAACGATGAGGTTGATGCACTCATCGAAAAGGGAAGGGAGACCTTCGACCAGGGGGCAAGAAAAAAATATTACAACAGAATCCAGGAGATATTGGCGGAGGAGCAGCCTTATCTGTTTCTGTATGTTCCCGATGCCCTGCCGATAATCCATGCGCGGTTTCGTGGTGTGGAACCGGCGCCCCTCGGGATTGGACATAATTTTATCAAGTGGTATGTTCCTAAAGAAGAGCAAAGACTGGTCATGACGAGGTAAGCGGTGTAGTTTTACGAACCTCGCTTTCATTTTTTTTCATTAGTTTTTGCTAGTAATTTCATAATAATTTTTTCATATTGCCTTTTCCACTATTCATATTTTAAATAACCCTCACATCAGACTCTTTGCCTGACCAGGCATAGGATCAATTTCTTGAAAATCGAGCAGACCAACCAATACAGCATATATGCTCTTTCTGTTGGTGCTGCGTTGCAGGAAAAACGTGTCATACTAAACTGATGGGAGGCTATGATGAAGTCAATAAAGGGATTCACGCTTGTTGAGTTGATCATCACCGTTGCGCTTGTGGCAATCATTGGTGTGATTGCGGGGTTAAATTTGTACGCGTACACATTAAACAGAAATCTCAAATCCGCGGCAAGGGCTATTACTTCTGATTTTTCATTTTGCAAGGGGAAAGCGATTTCTGAGAATACAAGGTATCAAATTGCGTTTGATGTTGCAGGGAAAAGCTATACCATCCAACCCGGTACGCCTGCCGCTGTCACCAAAAATCTCTCGGAATTCGGGTCGGGTATAGAAATCGAGAGCGCAAGTTTTGGGACAGGGAAGACCATTAATTTTTATACGAGGGGCACTGCGGCACCCGGGAATATTAAACTGAAGAACAGCAGGCAATCCAAGGCTACCATAAAAGTGAATATCACGGGAAGAACGCACGTTGCGTTCGATATGGAATAGACCACGAGGCGTCGGTTCCTGTTCCCTGCGAGGATAAACAGCTTCCGGAAGAGGGGGCTGTGAATGGGGCGTAGCGGCTCGAAGAATTTTCTTATTGTGACCTCACTTTAAGATGATTGCGTAAGTAGATGCGAAACTCTTTGTAGCTTCCGGACAGTTCGAAGGGCGCTCCTCTCCTCTGATCAATGTCTTTCATGCTCTGCGGAAGGTCGGGCGTGATATTGAGAAGGGCTTTAATCTCATCAGGAAATTTGGCCGGGTGCGCTGTCTCCAGAGATACGCAGAGGGGGAAATCTCCGAACTGTTCACAATAGGATTGAAGCCCCCTCCAGCCCACTGCCCCGTGCGGTTCCAGGAGGATCCCATACGTATCGTAAGCCCTCTTAATTGTTTTCTTCGTCTCTTCGTCGGAAATGCTTACGGAGAAGATGTACCGTCTCATTTCGTGTATGTCCGGATATTTGTGGACAGTGCCTCCGCGGTCCACAGTCCCCCCGTACAGATCAAAGAAGCGGGCGAGGTTGCTGGGGTGTCCCACATTCATTGCATTGGAAAGGCATGCTTTGGAAGGGGATACCTTTTCATATACTCCAGTGGCAAGAAACCGGGGGAATTCGTCATTTTCATTGGTAGGCATGACGAGCTTTTTCACGGGAAGCCCTATCCTCCTGGCATATTCACAGCCGAGGGCGTTGCCGAAGTTTCCCGAAGGAACGGAAAACACAATTTCTTCGCCTTCCTCCGCGAGCTGCGCATATGCGTAGACGTAGTACACGATTTGCGGGAGAATCCTGCCGAAATTGATGGAATTTGCCGACGTGAGATTAAAGTCAACGAGTGCTGGATCGGAGAAAGCCTGTTTGACCAGATTCTGGCAATCGTCAAACTTGCCGTCAACGGAAATGGCGTGAACGTTGTCACCGATTGTATCGAGCTGTTTTTTCTGTATGCCGCTGACCTCACCTGCGGGATAGAGGATATTAACGTCAATCCCTTCCACCCCCTTGAATGCCTCGCCAACGGCGCTTCCCGTGTCTCCTGATGTGGCAACCAGCACATTCAATCTTTTTCCGGGATCGCGAAGATGGCTCATCAGGCGGGCCATCATCCGGGCAGCAAAGTCTTTGAAAGAGGCCGTCGGTCCCTGATCGAGCCTCATGACGTATTTACGGCCTGTCACGTTTTCCAGCGGCACCGGGTAGTTGTAAGAGTCTTCTGCAATATTTTTAAGAACCCTTTCAGGGATTTCATCAGCCAGAAATGCCTTTGCGATGAGCATCGCCGACGCCATGTAAGGTTTCCCCTTGAGGGCCATAAGATGGCGCTGAGAAAGCGCCGGTATCCGGTCCGGCATGAAAAGCCCTTCATCGGGCGCCTGGCCCTGGAGGAGGGCCTCTTTAAAGGAAACGTATCCCTTGAACGGGACAATACCCTTCACGTTTTCAAGATTCCTGTTGGTGCTGTAGTAAAGAATTCTTAGTGACATAATACTATGAATGTCCTTTTGGAAAAATGCCGCCGTGAAACGGGTGTGTACACGTGAAACCTACCATAATCGCATAATTCAATCAAATCAAACCGTCAGCCTCAGCATTTCTTCTGATCCGCCTCCTCTTGAATAACTTTTCTATCTCAACGGCAAAGAAAATGACCGATGACAGTATGAGGGTAAACGCCAGTTCGGGCAACGTCAGCGGTTCGGTTTTAAAGATCGGGTTTAACGCCGGCACGTATATCGTGGCCATCTGAAGGATGAATGTCAGCACAACCGCGCCGATGAGGAATTTGTTCGAAAACAGCCCTATTCTGAACAATGATTCTTTTTCCGACCGTATGGCAAGAACATGTCCAAGCTGGGTCAGGCTGAGCACGGTAAATACCATCGTCTGCCAGTGGGCGTGTTCCGTCCGGATAGACCACGCCTGGACAAAAAGAACAATTCCTGCCATCAGGAAACCGACCCATATGGCGTGGATGCCCAGTCCCTGTGCAAATATGCTCTCTTGGGGATGTCGCGGGGGTCTCTCCATGATATCTTTCTCGGCGGGCTCCGCAGACAGGGCAAGGGCCGGGAGACTGTCCGTGAGCAAATTTATCCAGAGTATATGGATAGGCAGGAGCGGTATGGGCAAGCCGACCAGGGGTGCGAGGAAGAGGGTCAGCAGCTCACCGGAGTTCGTGGTGAGGAGATATTTTACGAATTTCCTGATATTGTCATAAATCATCCTGCCTTCCCGGACGGCCTTTACAATCGTCGCGAAATTGTCATCCAGGAGGATCATGTGGGACGCTTCCTTTGAGACATCGGTTCCGGTGATTCCCATGGCAACGCCGATGTCTGCCCTTTTTAACGCGGGGGCGTCATTGACGCCGTCCCCCGTCATGGCGACAAAATGCCCCCTGTCCTGAAGGGCCTTGATGATCTTCAATTTCTGTTCAGGGGCAACCCTTGCGTAGACCCTTATGCGTTCTACCCTCTCTTCAAATTCCTCAAATGATAACTTTTCAAGCTCCCTTCCCGTAATAATTGCTTTTGCATCACCCTCAAGGATGCCGAGCCTTTCGGCAATGGCCTTTGCGGTGAGAGGGTGATCACCGGTGATCATTACCGGTTTAATGCCCGCTGACTTGCATAACCGTACGGCCTCTTTCGCCTCCTCCCGCGGCGGGTCCATCATTCCTACAAGGCCCAGCAATGTGAGTTCCGCCTCAACAGTCTCCGGGGATACATCATCAGGCAAGGTATCCCACTTTCTCATGGCAATGCCGAGGACCCTTAATCCGTGGGTGGACATCCTTTCATTGACGCCGAGAATTTCCGCCTCATCCAGGGCCTTCATTTTCCCGGATGTGAACATCGCGGATGATCTGTCGATCAGAGAGTCTATGGCGCCCTTGGTAAAAGAGATATAGCTGCCGTCGGATTGCCGGTGGATGGTCGTCATGCATTTTCTTTCAGAATCGAAGGGGATTTCGGCAGCACGAGGGAAAGAATTTTCCAGTTCCTTCTTGTCATACCCGTTATCTCTGGCAATCATGTACAAGGCAATTTCCGTCGGGTCTCCGAGTATATGGCCCGATGCATCCTCCTGCGCATCATTACTGAGTGCAAGGGCGATAAAGAGCTCATTGACCGTCCTGGAGGATGCCACATCTTTCGCAGTCAGCACACCTCCGTCCACATAAATTTCTTCCACGGTCATTT
Source organism: Syntrophaceae bacterium (assembly GCA_017885225.1). Taxonomy (GTDB): domain Bacteria; phylum Desulfobacterota; class Syntrophia; order Syntrophales; family UBA2185; genus UBA2185. The sequence goes on from JAFNGM010000061.1 coordinate 5,475, forward strand.
TATTTAAGGTCAACGTGCCCGTCTTATCAGAACAGATATAGGTAACAGAGCCGAGGGTTTCGACTGCAGGGAGCTTCCTTATCAGGGCGTTTTGCTTCACCATCTTCCGTGCTCCGAGAGCGAGAGAGATGGTAACCACGGCGGGAAGCGCCTCGGGGATCGCCGCAACGGCGAGAGAAATGGCGGTGAGCAGCATGAGCAAGGGTGGCGCGCCTCTCAATAAACCGATGCCAAAAACTATGGCGCATATGGCAAGAACGGCAAGGGCGAGTTTTTGCCCGAAGGCGGCAAGTCTTTTTTGAAGCGGCGTTTTTGTCTCTTCCGCTTCCTGGATCATGGAGGCAATTTTGCCGAGTTCCGTATTCATCCCGGTTGCAATAACCGCTCCCATGCCGCGGCCGTGGCTCACAAGAGTTCCTTTGTACGCCATATTTTTCCTGTCACCGATGGGTACATCTTCGTCGTGCAGTGATTGCGTATGCTTTTCAACTGATACGGATTCACCCGTAAGCGCGGCCTCTTCCACCTTTAGCCGGGCAGTCTCGATCAGTCTCATGTCCGCAGGGATGACCATGCCTGCCTCAAGGATTACGAGATCTCCGGGGACGAGTTGTGTTGCCGGGATATTCTCAGGCATACCGTTTCTTATCACCATCGCGCTTGGCGCTGCCATTTTTTTGAGAGCCGACATCGCCTTTTCTGCCCGGTATTCCTGGATGAATCCGAT
>JAFNGM010000061.1:6356-7373 GCA_017885225.1 Syntrophaceae bacterium
TGCCAGCGCATAGACTTCCTCTTTTACGTTTCCTTTCGTACACCCGGATACATACTGGATAAGGATAAAAAAAACAAATTATCATTTTCACTCAAATCGCTTATCACATTTTTCTCTTGACAAGATATTCATGATGGTTTAATCACTATCGAAACGATAGTAATGGTAGTAATTACATGTAAGGAGTGCTATGAAACTTTCCACGAGAGCCCGATATGGAGTCAGATTGATGGTTGCGCTGGCCCTTAATTATGGCAAAGGGCCCGTATTCCTGAAAGATATTGCCAAAGGAGAGAATATTTCTGAGAAGTACCTGAGTTTGATCATTATACCGCTGCGGGGTGTCGGCCTGGTGAACTCCATCCGGGGGGCGCATGGAGGATACAGCCTGGCGAAAGATCCATCACAGATCACCATGAAGGAGATTGTGGATGTTTTAGAAGGGGATTGTTCTCTCGTGAATTGTGTCAATGATCCTTCCGCATGTCCAAGGGTCCCCATATGTGCGAGCCACGACATCTGGGCAATTATCGGCGGAAAAATTTCCGAGACCTTAAGTTCGATTACCCTGGATATGCTTGTCAAAATCAATCAGGAAAAAGCGGGTAAAGCGATGATGCATAATATCTGAAATGATAGGAAATTTACAATGAAGATAATATATCTGGATAATGCGGCGACAACTCCCACAGATGCCCGGGTGCTACAGGCCATGGTGCCCTACTTCACGGAAGTTTACGGGAATCCCTCGAGCCTCCATGCCTTTGGTCAGGAGGCAAAGCATGCCATAGAAGATGCACGCTATACTGTTGCTTCATGTATCGGGGCAAAGCCGGAAGAAATTATTTTTACGAGCGGTGGGACGGAGAGCAACAATTGTGCGGTTAAGGGCATAGCATACGCGAGGCGTGAGAAAGGGAACCATATCATAACCTCGAATATAGAACACCACGCAATCCTGGAACCGTGCCATTTTCTCGAAAAACAAGGATTTGAAATTACCTGCATTCCCGTTGA
>JAFNGM010000062.1 GCA_017885225.1 Syntrophaceae bacterium
TATGGACAACTGCCTGAAGATTCTTGAACGGGCATGGGAAGGAAGATAAAAGGGGTTTGTCATGGAATTGCCTGGGTACTACGAATTCTGCTGCCGGGTGAAAATTATTACCGGCCATGATGCTCTGGAAAAGATTCCTGGTGCACTGGGAAGTCTCCGTGCCGGAAGGCCCATGATTGTCACGGATAAGGGAGTAGCCAGCGCCGGATTGATAGAAATCGTGATCCATGCCATTCAAGGGAGAGTGACCATCGGGGCAATTGCCGACGATGTGCCGCCCGATTCTGATTTGCGGGTTGTGAACCGTCTTGCCCATGTATATAGAGAAAAGGGCTGTGATTCCCTCATTGCCGTGGGCGGTGGATCCGTTATGGATACGGCGAAAGGGATTAATATCGTCGTTTCCGAAAAAGCCGACGATCTGATGAAATTCAGTGGAGGAAACGTTCTCAAGCGGCCATTGAAGCCCCTGATCGCGATACCGACGACGGCAGGAACGGGTTCTGAAGTAACCCTGGTAGCCGTTATTAAAGATCATGAGAAACATTTTAAGATGCTCTTCGTCAGCTATTTTCTCTTACCGGATGTTTCTGTTGTAGATTCCCGGATGACACTTTCCCTGCCTCCTGCAATTACGGCGGCGACGGGCATGGATGCCCTTTCCCATGCCGTTGAAGCGTATACGTGTCTCGCGAAAAACCCCTTGAGCGACGCCCATGCCATCGCAGCCATCAAATTAATTGGTGAAAACCTGGTGAAGGTCACGAAAAATCCAGATGACAGGAATGGACGCCTTGCCATGGCCAGTGCCGCGACACTTGCCGGTATCGCCTTCTCCAACTCCATGGTGGGCATGGTGCATACCCTGGGGCAGTCCGTAGGCTCTGTCTGCGGTGTTCCCCATGGGATATGCATGGCGGTTCTGCTCCCCTACGGTCTTGAATACAACATGCACAAGAACGGCCAGTTCACGGCTGAGCTCCTTTTGCCTTTGGCGGGCACGGAAGTGTATGCCGGGACCCCGAAAGAACAGCGAGTGGAAAAGGTTATTGCCTTGATCCGCAGGATGAACCAGGATCTCCACGATGCCACCGGCGGCAGGCACCCCCGCTATTTCAGGGAAGTGGTGGACAGGGACGGAAGGCAGATGGTTCCGAAGGAAAAGCTCCCGGATGTTGCGAAAACATCCCTCGGCGATGGATCGATATTTTACAATCCCGAGGAAACGGACTATGACAATTTTCTCATGGTTCTGGAGGCTGCCTGGGAAGGGAAGTCGCTCGATACAAACAGAATCAAAAAAGGGTAACGAGGAGTATTCATTATGAAGGAGCGAAAAACTCAGAAGGATACCCATAAGGAAAAGCGGAAACTATCCATGGCGCAGTCCGAAACGGAACAGGCCACGCAGCGTACTTTGAAATCGCTGGAAATCATGAGAAATGAGACTCTGAAGGGTGGGGGCGTTGAACTGATTGACGATCAGCACCGAAGAGGGAAACTCACCGCGCGGGAACGCATAGAACTGCTCCTGGATGAGGGTTCCTTTGAGGAATTTGATCTCCTGAAAACAGGCCGGGGAGGCGCCTTCGGCAAGGAACAGACGTATCCCGGAGACGGCGTCGTGACGGGGCATGGTACGATCGACGGCAGGGAGGTTTTTATGTTCAGCCAGGATTTTACCGTTCGCGGCGGGTCATTGGGTGAAGCGCATTCCCAGAAAATCAGCAAGATAATGGATCATGCCGTACGGGTGGGGGCTCCTATCATTGGGCTCAACGATTCCGGCGGCGCACGGATTCAGGAAGGAGTAGATGCCCTTGCTTCCTATGGTGACATTTTCAGGAGAAACGCCCTGGCGAGCGGCATTATTCCGCAGATATCCTGCATTATGGGACCCTGTGCGGGCGGCGCCGTGTATAGTCCGGCCCTCACCGATTTCATCTTCATGGTCGAGGATACGTCCTACATGTATGTGACAGGCCCGAATGTCGTGGAAACGGTTACCCACATGGCTATTACTCATGATGAGCTCGGCGGTGCGAAGGTTCATGGAGAAAAGAGCGGACTTGCTCATTTTGTGCTCCCCAACGACATCATGTGCCTGCGGGAAGTAAGGCGGTTGATCAACTATCTCCCTTCCAACAATAANNGAAAATCCCAACCAGAGTTACGATATGAAGGTATGCATCAACAGTATTCTTGACGGGGCAGAGTTTTTGGAAGTTCAGTCTCAGCATGCAAGAAACATTATTTGTGGATTCGGACGCATGGGGGGGCAGACGATTGGGCTCGTAGCGAATCAGCCCTCCGTCCTGGCGGGGGTGCTGGATAACAACGCGTCAAATAAAGCGGCGCGATTCGTCCGGTTCTGCGATGTCTTTAACATTCCTTTGATATGCCTTGTGGATGTGCCGGGTTTTATGCCGGGGCCGGAACAGGAGCAGGGAGGTATCATCCGCCACGGAGCAAAGTTGTTGTATGCCTTTATCGAAGCCACCGTGCCGCGTATCACCGTCATCATCCGCAAAGCATATGGAGGAGCCTACATTGTCATGAACTCCAAGCAGATAGGCTGTGACATCAATTACGCCTGGCCCACGGCGGAGATTGCCGTGATGGGCCCGAAGGGCGCTGCGGAGGTGATATACCGGAAGGAGATACAATCTTCAACCGATCCGGCGGCGGCCCTTACCGAGCGAACGGAAGAATACAGGGAAACATACGTGAATCCCTTCCTATCCGCGAAGAGGGGATACATCGACGATGTCATTTTTCCCAGGGATACTCGATACCGGATAATCAGGAGTCTCCAGTTTCTGGAAGGGAAGAAGAGAGAGAAGCCAGAAAGGCTCCATGGAAATATTCCTCTGTGAGGAGATGTAATGTTTAAGAAAATTCTCATCGCGAATCGAGGCGAAATAGCCGTACGCATTGCCAGAACATGCAAACGGATGAACATCAAAACGGTAGCGGTGTATTCACAGGTGGGAACCCGCTCTCTCCATGTCAGAGAGGCCGACGAATCGGCCTTCCTGGGAGGTTCACGGCCGGAAGAATCGTATCTGGCAAAGGAAAAAATTATTGATGCCGCCCTTTCCCACGGCTGTCAGGCCATCCATCCAGGATACGGTTTTCTGTCGGAGAATGCCGAATTTGTTGATATGGTTTCCCAAGCAGGGCTTGTGTTTATCGGTCCTCCGGCGGATGTTATCAGGACACTGGGTGATAAAATGACGGCCAAGACATTCGCCGAAAAACTGGGCATTCCCATAAAGTCCGGACCCAAGGAATGTATCTCCACGTTTGACGAAGCGGTAAAGATCGCAGAGCAGATCGGATATCCTCTTATGCTGAGACCGGCGCGCGCCGGAGGCGGGAGAGGAATAAGGGTGGTGGAGAGCAAAGCGGATTTGCGCCCTGCCGTGGATGCCTGTCAGAACGAGGCGCGAAAAGCCTTTGGAAGCGACGATTTTTTTATGGAGCGCTTCATTAAGAGAATCCGTCATATTGAGATCCAGATCATCGCCGACAATTACGGCAATGTTGTTCACCTGGGGGAGAGAGAGTGCTCCATCCAGCGACGGTATCAGAAAATCATTGAGGAGACCCCGTCGACAGCGGTTGATGATTCCCTCCGCGAGCACATGGGAGCAATGGCGTGCAATCTCGCGAGGGAGGCAGGTTACAGGAACGCGGGAACGGTTGAGTTTATTCTCGACGATTCGGATAAGAGCGTCTATTTTCTGGAGATGAATACGCGCCTCCAGGTAGAACACCCGGTGACCGAGATGGTCACTCACCTGGATCTTGTAGAGCTTCAGCTTCGCATTGCCGCGGGAGAAAAGCTTCCTTTCCGGCAGCAAGATGTCATCAGAACCGGATGGGCCATCGAAGCGCGGATATGCGCGGAGGACCCTGCGCGGACTTTCCTGCCAGTCACCGGCATGATCACGCGTTACGCGACAGCCCAAATAGAGAATGTCCGGATTGACAGCAGTATTGAGGCCGGAAGTTTTGTCAGCACGCATTATGATTCACTGCTGGCAAAAGTAATAGGATGGGGTGAAACAAGAAAGGACGCCCTTGAGTCTCTCACCCAGGCGCTGAACGCGTATCATATCGAGGGATTAATCACCAATGTTGACTTTGTGAACGCCGTGCTCAACCATCCTTCATTTATCGCAGGCGACCTCTCCACGGATTTTATCGATGAGCATTTTGAGCACGGTCAGATGAAGCTGCCCCCTCCCGAAGAATGGCTGCAATACATGGCGACCGCCGTGACTCTCGTGTACCACAATCGGCAATCACTGGTCCATGAATCCCTCAAACCGATGATGGCAAAAGTAGGCGCTCCCCACCACCTAAAAGACCAGTTCACCTACATGGTGAAGGGTGAAGAAGATTTTTTTGAATTGCGTCTTCTCAGAGATCCGGCACCTCGCAGTTGGACTGTCATGGTAAATGGAAGCAAATATCAGGTATCCACTCCCGAGTTCGAGTTTTACCGGCGCAGGCTCAAACTAAAAATAGATGGGAAAACCCAGTTTTTTCATATGAAGTACAAGGAAAATAAAATCTGGGTGGCATTCCGCGGCGTCACTCGCGTATACGGCATCTACAGTCCTCTGGAGTGGAAACTTTTCCATCATATGCCGAAGCCTAAAACGTTGCCCCCTGAAGATGTCGTCCGCTGCCCCATGCCGGGAATGGTGGTCGCAATGTTGGTCAGGGTGGGAGAACGCATCTATCGGGGCCAGGACCTTGTAAGTATTGAATCCATGAAGATGGAAACTTTCGTTGCCTCTCCCAGTGACGGGCGGATAGAAAAGATCCATGTTGAACCCGGCCAGGCTGTTGATTCGGGAGATGTTCTTATCAAGCTCAAGATTGATTACATGCCCTCGGAGGAGGAGTTGGATATTTTCTATGGATAAGCGCATAAAGAAGGGCGGCGATCCCTTTTATTAAAGGAAATTAAAATGAAACTGGGCTGCATGGGTAAAATTCTGTGGGTTGACCTCACCGCACGCGAGATTCGTGAGGAAATTATCCCCGACGATGTGTACGAGCGCTATCTGTCAGGGATGGGGTTGGCCGTGTATATTCTCTATAACCGGATTCCGGCAGGCGCCGATCCCCTCGGTCCCGAAAATATTCTCGGGTTCGTTTCGGGTCTTCTCACCGGTACAGGCAGCCTCTTTGCCGGAAGATGGATGGTCGTAGGGAAATCGCCCCTCACCAGCGGATGGGGAGAGGCAAACTGCGGCGGCAGTTTCTCCCCGGCAATCAAGCGGTGTGGTTATGACGGTATATTTGTTAAAGGGATCAGCGCAAGCCCTGTGTATCTTTATGTCAAGAACGGCACTGCTGAGCTTCGCGATGCGTCCCATGTATGGGGAAAGGACGCAATTGAATCCGAGGAAATGCTGATTGCGGAAACAGGAGGAAAGTCACAGGTTGCCGTCATCGGTCCCGCGGGGGAGAAGTGCTCTCTCATCTCTGGTATCTGCAATGACAGAGGCAGGCTTGCGGCTCGATCGGGTCTCGGAGCCGTCATGGGCGCAAAAAAGCTGAAGGCCGTCGTACTTGACGGTAAGAGACGCATCGATGTTCATAACAGGGCCGAGATAAAGCGGTTAAGTCAGATGTGCAACAAGTGGGTTCAATTTCAGCCACCCTTACCTTCCGGGAAAGGAGCGGCGTATGTGGGTACGCTCATGCGTGTGCTTCCCGTTCAGATGGCCATGGATGGACTGCTCTACAAGAGTCTGCTGAAAAAGTGGGGTACGGGGAGCATGAATCAGATGTCCGTGGAAATGGGTGACTCCCCGGTTAAAAACTGGAAAGGCACCAACGAAGACTGGGGAATCGCGCGCTCCCACTCGGTAAATCCCGATGTGATCAGGCGGCATGAAAAGGTCAAATATCACTGCTATGCCTGTCCATTGGGATGCGGCGGTATCTGCACAGTGCAAGGCAAATACGGCGAGACGCATAAGCCGGAGTATGAGTCTGTACTATCCTTAGGCGGGCTTTNNGAGTGCTATGAAGCGGGTATTCTCACAAAAGAAGATACGGGTGGCCTTGAACTGACCTGGGGGAACTCAGATGTCGTTGTTGCTCTCATTGAAAAAATGGTCAGGCGCGAAGGTATCGGTGATTTGCTCGCAGATGGCGTAAAAGTCGCCGCCCGGAAAATCGGAAAGAATGCCGGGGAATATGCCATGCATGCCGGCGGTCAGGAACTTCCCATGCACGACAGCAGGAATGATCCCGGGTACGGTGTGCATTACGCGGTGGAACCGACGCCAGGAAGACATACTGTGGGGGCGCAGATGCATTATGAAATGTTCCAGCTCTGGAAAGTAATGAAAAGCCTGCCCCGTGTAAAGCCCTTTTATTTGAAAGGCAGGAAGTATATAGCAGATAAAGGGAAAGCAGAGATGGCAGCGGCATGCAGCAAGTTTATGAATGTTGTCAATAGCGCCGGTCTTTGTATGTTTGGTGCTTTTCTGGGCGCAAAGAGGATTCCAACTTTTGACTGGCTGAATGCGGCAACGGGATGGCACAGAACCCCCGAGCAGTATATGGAAATCGGGGAGCGCATCCAGACATTGAAACAGGCATTCAATATCAGACACGGTGTAGATCCCAGGTCGTTCAAGCCGAGTGACAGGGTTGTCGGGAAACCTCCGCAGAGCAAGGGGGCGAATCGGGGAAGATCAATAGACATGGAAAAGATGATCAGCGATTACTATTCACAATTCGGGTGGGATCCTGAGACGGGCAAGCCGACTGAGGAAAGTAAGGCGAAGCTGGGTTTCCGAGGTGGTGAAGATGTCGTATAGAATTACCGATCCATGCAACGGCTGCGGCGCCTGCGGAAGATTATGTCCCGTTAACGCGATAAGGGGGGAAAAAAATACGCTCCACACAGTTACCCGTGATCTGTGTATTGAATGCGGCGCCTGCGGGCGGGTATGTCCGCTCCACGCGGTGACTGATCCCTTCGGTATTGTCTGTACATTGGTTAAGAAATCTGAGTGGGAGCGACCGCAGTTTGATAATAAGACCTGTATGTCATGCAGGATCTGTATCGATGCCTGTCCGGTTCACTGTCTTTCTCTCTCCGGTGCGGCAAGTCCCAATGATCCTCACGGGTATCCATACATGGCCGAAGAAAAAACATGCGTCGGGTGTGGCTTTTGCGCCCGGGAATGTCCCGTTGAGGCTATTACCATGGTTGTATCCAGGTAGCGATAGATTCTGGAAGCCGGGTGGAATTAATACGCAACGGATCATAGAATAATACGACGATATGTAATAACTGAGAAAGGAGACCCTCTATGCAGCCACCTGTGAAAATGTATACGCTCAGTACGTGCAGCCACTGTAAGGCAACCAAAAAATTACTGAGTGAATGTGCCGTGAAATATGAATTTACCGATGTAGACTTGCTGACGGGCGACGAGAAGGCCGCTGTTATAGCGGATGTCAGAAAATTAAATCCACAATGTTCATTTCCTACAATTATCATCGGTGATAAAGTCGTTATAGGATTTGATGAAAAGGCAATCAGGAAGGCCTTAGGATTATAACAATGGAAGCCGATCAGCTTTATGAAATGTTGAAGAAAACGCAGGAGTCGAAAGGATATTTTTTTCAAAGGGACAGGGACAGAGTGATTGATATTCTCAGGGATCTCCTGATCAACAGGGAGCGTTACGGTTATATGTCATGCCCCTGCCGTCTGGCATCAGGGGATCGGGAGCAGGACAGAGACATAATTTGTCCCTGCGCATATAGGGCTCCTGATGTGGACGAATACGGAAGCTGCTATTGCAATC
>JAFNGM010000063.1:0-6243 GCA_017885225.1 Syntrophaceae bacterium
CTTGCCATATCTCCATGTTTTTTATATGTCTCCGTCAATTCATCTTTTTCCAGATGGGCTTGATAGATCGACAGCCCCATTACCAGCATCACGCTGAGTAAAGTAGCCAAGACGCTGAAATCAAATGGTAAGAAGAAGAAGAAAAAGGGACAGGCAAGAAGGGCGATTAATATACTGTAGTTTACAACTCTCTTCCAGATAAATGAAGGAGTCTCCTCCCATCTGATCGTGTAACAACAGCTGTCGCCAGAAACATGCATACAAGTATGATGATCGATTTCGGCAAGTTTATTTGTGAAGAGCTTGGCCATGCCTTCGAATATTCCTAGCCGATTTTCACACTGGTAGGGCTTTTCCTTAACACCAGGGTTTTGAATAGCCACAGCTTCGATCGCGGTAGGTCCAATCTTTTTTGTCTGGAGGGAAGAACCCCGCGACATATAAGGATAGAGCATGTCAAGAAAGGCATAAACAGACGTAGGTGTCATGAAACCGAGTGTATACTGTGACACCGCGCCAGCCGAACAAGTGAATTGCCCAACCTTTCTGGCAATATCAGAGTCCCCAGTCGTTTTTACGAGAATCTCATAAAAGCGATCGACCTGTTTTTGGGTGAGCCAATGCCCTTCGTCCTCGATCTGATATGTTGTTATTTCTGCATAATTCCAAATAGGAATCATATCTAATTGAGGATGATATTTGTCGATGTATTCGGCGAAGCTCCTTATTATTTTTGTATTATATAATGGGGTATCTTCCATTTTACGCTCGATTATGTGCGGGATAGCCAGTCAAGTTCATTTTACTTTATAAATTATTCGTCAAAAAAGTGTTGTTTCTTTAGTGCAACTACTCATGATTCATTCTGAATCTTCTCTGTAAGTATTCTACAAATTCATTTGCACTCGGGTAATGCAGCACATTGAGAATCCACATCTGGTATTTTTTTTCGCAGGGAACATTTATCATGTCATTATACGTTGAAGGGTAAATCAGGAGTGGAATGTGATCAAGTTGATAGACTCCTGTGAGGTGCGCAACGGCAAGAGAAAGATCTTCCCATGGCAGATTTTCCGGATCAATTATCAGGATTTTGATCCCATTCAATAACTCGGATAGATTTGCTCCCATATCTGACTGATTCACAATCAAAACAGCCTTCAGACAATTCTTGTTGGCGAGTGAATGTGTTTTCCATTCTCTGCAAAAATTAAATCTTCGGGCCGTGCTTTCCAGAGATTCATCATTGACATCTTTATGAGTTAAACTCAGTGCATCAAACAAATATCCTCCGGAATGGTGTTTTAGGAATTGATCTAACTCCCATAACTCAGAGGGCGTGCTCTCGTGAAGAGACCACCCCGGCTTCAACTGGTTCTGGGGTGTACCCACCGGAAAAGTCATGTAAGAGAAAAGATCGAGTGAACAGATCTTTGGGTTGTTTATTTCCCTGGCAAAACCACCGAATACACGTTCAGGAAATTTATTTTCAGGCCGGAAATAGCATATAATATAATTCATTTTCGCGGACGGGAGATGGTACATGCCGTACACAAACTGCACTACTTGCTTGAGAACAACGAATCCAGGACGTTTTTGTTCCAGTGGCCTCGCCGCGTGATGATGGATCATCCATGCACGTTCATAGGCGCGTATCATGGATAGGTGGCCATATATCTTTCCGTTTTTTTCATACGTAAAGTGCATGGCGATCTCGGAATTTTCCTGATAGAGCTTCCTGTAAGTGTTTTTAAATTCTTCGCGGTGATCTTGCATCAATTTATATTTTTTAGGGTAAATAAAACCAGTATCGAAGAAGAACTCCCAGAGAGCATCCATATCCACTTCGGAAGAGACACAGGCATGGGAGTCCGTGTTTAAACTGAGAATGCGATTCAAGCGGCTGTAGCTATTGACATCCATATCCAGAATGGCGATGCCGCAGCAGATATTGTTTTCCTGCTGTTTACGGCGGTAGAGTACCTGGGCTGTACAATTCATTTTCAGCTCGCCGGCATAGACTATTGAGAGCTCATGCATGATCATTCCCGGCATTAAACTTCCGTCTTTCGCATCATCAAATAGAGAAAAACCCGTGATAGAAATATCAAAAATGTCGCGATTGACTTTCTTTTTTGAAAAGGGATGTTCGAAAATAGCAATGGGCGGTGGAATGATACGGCGGCGAGGATGACGTATTTTCTTTGCTTTGAATCGGTGGATATAGCTGCTTAAGGGAGCGAGTACAATTTCCCACCCGTATAGGTCACGTTTCTGCCTTATAAAATGGCAGTTCCCGGAAAAATACATTCTGTCAGTGTTTATTAAACGTATTGTGGATGTAACGTCTGGATTAAACCAATGAAACGAAGATGGCGAATCAGGATTGATCCTTATGCGGAAGGCGAGGGGACTGAAATCCACCAGCTTGCCTCTGGCGAGAAATCCGCTCTGCATTAATTCTGCCGTAACATCCTGGCAGGCAAAGCGAGTTGTCCCGCGCCTGCTTATGATATAGCTCTTTTCCGGCAAGCGTATTGTAAACCCCGTGTTGCTAATACTCAGCAGCATTGCGGGTATCAGTGTAATGGAATGATTGTCCGTAATGATAAGGTATTGAAGCTGAAAATTTTCCAGGCTGAAACCATCGTAACCTTTATCCCAGGTGCAGGTTAATTCGTCCTCCAGGCTGATCTCGGGTATGGCGTTTACAAGAATTCCATCCTCATACTTGGAACTGCGCAAGAGAGCACGGATGTAACCACTTGTGAAATGAATATGGTTAAGTGTATTTATCAGCCTTTCTTTTTCAAGATGAGTGGCGGATTCAAGGGCATCGATGAGATCATCATGCTGAAAAAGCCATGGCGGAAGAAACGTTTCATCAGATGGTTTTTTTATACTTCTGATATCAGTAAGAACCTTCTGCCAAATCTTTTTGTCTTTCATCTATCAAAGCGCCATAATTACGGATATACCAAATTTGTGGCATTATGTGGTTGAAAAAATTAATTTGAGAACATCACTGAATAAAAGTGTATAATGAAACCTCATATCACGCATGAAAAAGTGAACCTTAAAACAAACCTCTCAATAAGAAAAAGAAATACTATTTCAACCTGAATCTATTTTCTTATATACTAAACAAGTGTTATTTGTCAAATATTATTAAGTTATTTATGGTTACGTTACATTAAAAAGTTTTATCAGTTATACATTCACCTTGAGCATAAAGAATAAATTTGATAATAACTCTTGTATGCTTCGAATGCCTTTTTTAGGAAATTCTGAAAGGAGAAACGTATGGCATTGATGTATGAAAAAGAAGGGCATATTGCAAAAGTAGGTCTCAATCGTCCTGAGGAAAAGAATGCTCTTGATCCCGAAATATTGATGGATCTTCATCGCGCATGGATGGATGTGAATGAGGATGAGAAAGTACGGGTTGTGATTCTCTATTCTTGCATACCGGATATCTTCTGTTCCGGTATGGACCTGAAGACGGCAGTTCCTGTGCTCACGAGAGCCAGAGCACCTGAGAGTGACGCGGAGCGATGGCTGATACAAGTAGGGCCGCAGGTGGGTGAGGCTATGCTGAAGCCCAACATTGTAAAGAAACCTGTAATCGCTGCAGTCAACGGTTATTGCCTGACAGGGGGATTTGAGATGATTATGGGTGCGGACTTGAGGATTGCCTCAGAAAATGCAATGTTCCAGATGAGAGAAGCAAGTCTGGGTATAATGCCCATCGGTGGCGGTAATATTTATCTGCCACGTATCCTGTCGCCATGCAGGGCGCTGGAAATTCTCCTCACATCGGGGAATTTCCGTGCAAGAACTTTGTGCGAGTGGGGTTTTCTCAATCATGTGGTGCCATCCCCGGACGATTTGATGAAAAAGGCCATGGAATTGGCAGATAACATTGCCGGCAATGGTCCTCTTGCCATCCAGGGAATAATTAAGTGCTACAGGGAAACTCGTGATATGTCTTATGCGGATGCCTTTAAGAGGGAAATGGAGATTGGTGTGCCTATATTTGGAAGTCAGGATGCACGGGAGGGAATCCGTGCTCAAAAAGAGCGACGTAAGCCAAATTTCCCCGGTAAATACTAATGGATTTGTGAATGATCATACATTAAGACGATGAGGCGATTGTCTTCACGGATGAAGTGTTCATTATGAAGTGACGAAATGGGGGGGTCGTATCTTAGTTTCGAAACATTGTCGCGGTGAATTGGTTCCGGGACTTGTCCCGGGATATGCACAAATGGTTTAAACTTAATAAGCATAAGTATCAACAAGGAGGCTGATCATGACAAAACGGATGGATGCATTGAAGGTTGCTCTTAACAACGAGATGAAGGAACATGAGTTTTATTTGAAAAACGCGGAAAGAACGAAAAATGCTGTCGGCAAGGCTATGTTTACACAAATAGCAGGGGAGGAGCTGGAACACCACGAAAGGCTCAAGCAGCTTCACGAGAACTGGATAAAGGAAAAGAAATGGCCGGAAACTGTTCCCCTGAAAGTGAAAGAGACTACTGTTAATAAAGTTTTGAAAGAGGCAGCAAAAAAAGCCCCCAAGGGAGCCAAAGGGGATGCAGATGATCTAAAGGCTATTCGGGTGGCTATCGAGTTTGAAGGAAAAGGCGCCGAAAACTATGCAAGACTCCGCGATCAAATGAGCGATCCGAGGGAAAAGGCCTTTTTTAATCTCCTCGCGGATATTGAACATGAGCACTATGTATCGCTCAAAGACACAGAGCAATATATGATAGATCCTGCTGCGTGGTTTAGAGAAAAAGAGGAAGGTGGGCTGGATGGTGCCTAGTCGAACCGGGCGGATTTGCCGGTTCGTTGTTTCTCTACATGACATACTGCAGGGGACCTCTCTGAAACAGATATTTCAGAGAGGTCCTTTTTTATGGTATGCCGGCATACAAATCCTGTGCGGGGAATATAGGTAAGTACGCAACCTCTCGTTATGGTTGCGTCTTGTTTCTGAAGATAATCCTTATGGGGGTTTGATCAAAACCGAAGGCCTCTCTGATTTGATTGGCAAGGAAACGCCTGTAGGAAAAATGTATAGCCTTGGGTTCGCGGACGAAGAAAACAAAGGTAGGTGGAGCAACCGAGGCCTGAGTTATATAGCTTACGGTATTTGCTCTGTGCTGATGGCGGGGTGGCGGATTCGATTCGAGTATTTTTCTGACAACACTATTGAGTTCAGCAGTAATCACACGTTTTGTGTACTGATTAAGAACCGACTCAATTATATCAAATATTTTGGTTACCCTCTGCCCGGTGAGGGCCGATACAAAAATAATCGGTGCATAATCCATAAATTTAATCGCATCTTTTATATCTTTTACATATTTCCCCACAGTCGCATTGTCTTTCTTTATGATATCCCATTTGTTGACAACAACAATGCACGCAACCCCTCTTTCGAGTGTCAAGCCTGCGATTTTGGCGTCCTGTTCGGTCATTCCTTCCTCGGCATCAATAAGNNCTGACCCTGCTTTTCCTTCTGATGCCCGCCGTATCAACGAGCAGATATTTTTTGCTGTCAAATTCGAACGGTGTGTCTATGGCATCTCGCGTCGTACCCGGTACAGGATTGACGATGACCCTTTCATAACCGAGTATCTTGTTCACCAGTGATGATTTTCCCACATTCGGTTTCCCGATAACCGCTATTCTTATTCTCTTATCTTCATCACGATGATCTTCAGTCTTATGTGCGAGATGATCCGTGACATCATCCATGAGTTCATAAACACCGGCGCCATGCTGCGAGGAAATGCTGTAGATATTATCAATTCCCAATTCATAGAATTCATATACCCGGTTTTCATGCTTCGGGCCGTCGATTTTATTGACGGCAAAAAAGACCGGTTTGTTGATACCTCTGAGGATATTTGTGATTTCCCGGTCTGACGGTGTTAATCCTTCATTGCCATCCATGAGGAAGATGATGATGTCTGCTTCCTCCATGGCCAGATTAGTCTGTTCTCGCATTTGCACGAGCATCTTCTCCGTGGATGCCGGTTCGAACCCGCCTGTATCAATCAGGATAAAGTCCTTTTCATACCATGTGCACTCCGCATAATTCCGATCTCTCGTGGCGCCCGGTTCGTCAATTACTATAGCTTTGCTCTTCTGTGACAGGCGGTTAAAGAGAGTTGATTTCCCCACATTAGGCCTGCCGATTATGGCGATAAATTGTTTCATTTTATCTTA
>JAFNGM010000063.1:6260-10337 GCA_017885225.1 Syntrophaceae bacterium
CGAATGGTTCTGATGGATCAAGTGGCAGAGCTCGTGGACGATCAGATAATCCATGACGGACAATGGCGCCATGATAATCTTCCAATTGAAACGGACTACACCGCTTCGGGAGCAGCTTCCCCATCGGCTCTTTTGATCCTTGATCTGGACAGAAGTCGGCCACCTGCCCAGTTTACTGGTAAGATTGGGGAGTCGTTCGATAATTTTACTTTTCACCCGCTCCTTATACCAGGTGCACAATGCATCCTTCACCGCATCTTTCGCCTCATTACCCTTTAAATGTTTGCCAATCTCCANNAGATTCGCCGCTTATGAATTCTTTCGGAGGGTGAAGCTCTCTCTCGCGTTTTATATGTTCTTGCCTGTCAAAAATCCATTTGGCCTTTTTCCTTACAAGTGAATGTATTTTTTCCCCACTGAATCGCTTCGGCGCGCGGACCGTTACAACTGCCGGTCCTACATAAATAGCCACGGACTTTTTCCGGCTTGTCCGGATTATCTCATAGTGGATCTGTTTCTTTCCAAAATGAACGAAATCGATGGTATTTAACAAGAATCTCCTTCCCGCACTATCCATAATCTCTTACGTGCTTTCCTCCTGGTGTGCTGCGGCGTAAGTGTTTGAATCCGTAATGTTTCTATTCACTAATGATCGCGGATTCTCCGCAGTGTATGGCGGGGAGCGTCGATTGTAGAGGAAGGAGTACTTATATGTCAAGACTATTCAAACATATTAATGATATAAATGACTTGTGCGTGATGTGGAATGCTTGTTTTCAGCATCTCCTTTCCTTCTTGACATACATGCAGTATATTTATTATACTTCANNGTAGTCTTTGAAGATTATGGCTATGTTCAGGATACCGGATTGCCGGGTCGATAGTGCTCCCATTAAACCAAACTGAGGAAGCAGAAATTTATTTTCATCGTATTATTTTGAGGGTGGTCCAATGCGTAAGCCATTACGACAAGGAGAAATGGATGGACTGTGCGGGATTTATGCACTGGTGAATGCGATCAGGCATCTCGCAGGCAGGAGTCTGTCTAAAGAGGACGAAGATAATTTGTTCAAGGAACTGGTGAGAGATGTTTATAAGCGGAATAATCGGCGGCGAAAGAGGAAGCCTAAAAGTCCCATTGAGTTTATCTGGGATGGAACCAGCGCCCGGGATATCTCATATATGTTGAAAAAAACGACGGAATATTTACAGAGTAAAAACGTCAATCTCTACTGGAAAAAGCCGTTGCAGGGGAGCAGGCGTCCGAATACTATTGATCAATACTGGAATCGCATACGGGAAGCTTTCACGGCATACGGGGGTCATGGTTGTTGCATTGCCCTCGTTGACTACAATTGGCAACCTGTGAACGGCAACGGAGAAGATGGACACTGGACATGCGTAACGAATGTAACCGGGAGCACCTTAATTCTTCATGACTCATCCATGGATCATGGCAGGAAGTTCGTGAAACTTCCAAAATCACGATGCACACTAGGCAAGCCTACTTCCAGGAGACCGTACCGTCTACTTGCCCATAATGTGTCACTTCTCCGGGTAGATAAAACAGAATAGATAACACTCTATCGTTATCTTGTTTCCGTGGGGATACGCGAGAGATCATCGCGAGAGTTGCCTAAGGTTTACATTGATCTCCCGATCCGGGTCTCCTACTTTTTTTCTGTATACCCAAATTCACCGAGCATCCGTGGATCATGGGTCCAGTCTTTTGTTACCCGGACGAATAATTCTAAATAAATTCTCGTGGCAAAGAATTTTTCCATATCCAGCCTTGCCCGCGTTCCGATCTCTTTCAGCATGGAACCTTTTTTACCGATAATTATCCCTTTCTGTGAATTCTTTGCAACGTGAATGATTGCCTGGATTCGAATCAAGTTTTTCTTTTCGTCTTCTTTGAATGAATCGACCACAACGGCTGTTGCGTAAGGGATTTCCTGATGGGCCAAAAGGATGATCTTTTCTCTGATGATTTCTGCCGCGATGAAACGCTCAGTTTTGTCGGTCATCGTTTCATCCGGGAAGTACTTCGGCCCTTCAGGCAGTATCTCCCATATGCGCTCAATCAAGAGAGAAATGCCATCACCGGTAAGGGCGGAGACAGGTATAATTTCAACAAAAGTAAAAAGATGCTGAAACCGGTCTATGAGGGGGAGGATTGTATGCTTCCGAACAAGGTCGATTTTATTGATCAGCAGAATAACGGGCAGTCTGATATTCCGGAGGGAGTCAATAATCATCAGATCATCGCGATGGGCGCTTTCAGTAGCTTCGACCATCATAAGAAGGACGTCGCTGCTCCTGAAGGTATCCATCGCCGCAGCCACCATTAATTGGTTTAACGGTGTTGTCGCCCTGTGAATGCCCGGCGTGTCGAGAAATATCATTTGACCGTTTTCAATATTTTTTATGCCCATGATTCTATTGCGTGTGGTCTGGGGCTTGTATGTGGTGATGGCGATCTTTTCACCAATGATGGCATTGAGAAGGGTCGACTTTCCCACATTTGGTCTGCCGATAATACCGATGAATCCTGATTTGAAAATTCCTATTGCATCCATTTGGCGCCGTTTCCTAAATTTTTTACCTTTTTGTAAGCCTGGTTACGCATACCTTTCCGGCGTGCCGAATTTGCGCACCTTCCACGTCCTTCCTTCAACAGTCATGAAAACAGCGCCCTCTTCCTGTGTTTGGTCAGTTTTCACTGTTATCCCCGCAAGCCGGTGCGTGTCTTTCAGACGCTGCAGATTTTTCTTCCTTTGTCCCCGG
Source organism: Syntrophaceae bacterium (assembly GCA_017885225.1). Taxonomy (GTDB): domain Bacteria; phylum Desulfobacterota; class Syntrophia; order Syntrophales; family UBA2185; genus UBA2185. The sequence goes on from JAFNGM010000063.1 coordinate 9,048, forward strand.
AAGGCCGATACATCTTTTTGCGCGAGAGAGAAAATAATTTCCTTGCCTGTTGACGCTTCTTCAGTGAGCATTGAGGAGGCCATAGTAAAAAAAATGGATTCTTCAACGAGGGAGCGGAATGCGGGGTGATATGGTCCGGCGACAATGCTGCCCGGGTTTTCCATCTCGCGGTTTGTCTGCAAGCCAAGACGGATGACAGGAATTTGTGCTTCCGAAAATTTTTCCAATGCATATGTGCACATGTCGAGAGCTTCTGACATACTGAGTGGTATGTACGCTCCTTTCACAAAGAGTTCCGCCAGAACGGTATCCTGAAAGACAATAGTGGGGTGGATTCTCACCATATCAGGTTTAAGGGCGATGGTCTTGCGAACGCTGTATTCGTACCCGGATCTATCATCACCCGGAAGCCCCAGCATTATATGTATGCCTGTCTTGAATCCTCTCTCCTTTAGCATATTCATGGCATGGACCACATCTGATGAAGAATGACCTCTGTGGGACCGCCTCAAGACCTCATCGACAAAAGACTGTGCACCGATTTCAACCGTGGAAACACCGAATCGCTTGAGTAGTTCCAATCCTTCATTGTCTATTGCGTCAGGTCTTGTGGAGATTCTGATATCGTCAACCTGTCCATTTTGAATGTAAGAGTGAGCGAATTTCAGAAGTTTAACCTGATGTTCTTTTTCCATGCCCGTAAAATTGCCGCCATAAAAAGCAATCTGGGTATGAGCTGTGTTCCGTTTTGTGTTGCTGAGGTATTTGTGAATCGTTTCCCGGAATGATTGTTCTGTAAGGCTCTCAGGGTTATTTCCGGCAATCTTATGCACATTGCAAAAGATACATCGATTCGGACAACCATGGTGCAGGATAAAAAAAGGAATAATCATATGCGTCACGCGTCACAGTGTATCACTGCCCTCCATTAGGTATGGGTGTGCCATTTTGATTTTTTGCGAGTTCGTCCAAAGCTTTCTGCGCTGCCCGCTGTTCTGCTTCCTTTTTGCTCTTTCCCGCGCCTGCGGTTGTGATTGTGCCCGCGATAGTCAGGCTGATCTCGAAAACTTTATCATGGTCAGGACCGGTCTCTCTGATGAGGGAATACTTCGGAGTCACTTTAAACCGGAACTGGCAGATTTCCTGGAGTGTTGTTTTATAATCCCTGTAGATAAGACTGTTTGTTCCTACCTCGATCAAGGGTTCAAAGATGGCTTTTAAGAATGTATATACGCTCTCGAAACCACTATCAACATAGATGGCCGCAGCAACCGCCTCAAACGCATTTGA
>JAFNGM010000063.1:10434-20651 GCA_017885225.1 Syntrophaceae bacterium
AGCCTTTCATTGTCCTTGCAGGAAAGAGAGGGATTTTCATTGACGAAGGACCGGTGTATCAATGCGTTATCAAGCAGATTTATGTCATTGAAGGTGTAGGCAAGTATCTGCTGAAAATCCCTGAGGTTTGTAAATCTCTCATCAGTCATTGTCAATAATCCTTCCATACAATTTGCCGTCATGAGAATCGTCTGCTCTTATGTTTACGATATGATTTACGAGTGAAGAATCTCCGTTACGTATTACTACGGGTATATAATTATCAGAAAAACCTTTCATAAATCCCGTCTCTTTATCCTTCTTATCCTCAACAAGGACGGCCAGTTTTTCTCCGATAAAATTTTCCGCGAAGGTCTTTCTTTTGATTCTTCCCAGGTTTCTTACTTTTTCATTGCGTCTTTTTTTCACCGCGTCACTCACCTTGCCTGAGAGTTCTTTTGCCTGCGTACCTGGCCGTTCTGAGTATGGAAATACATGTACATACGCGAGGGGAAGCCTTTCCAATAAGGCGACTGTATTATGGAAGGCTTCCTCACCCTCACCGGGAAATCCGACCATCACATCGATGCCAATGGCGATGCGGGGAAGCTCCCGGTGAATTTCTTCCAGGCGTTTTTTAAAGAATGCCGAGTCATAATCTCTTTTCATAGCCGAAAGGATCCCATCGTCTCCGCTCTGGAGGGGGATATGAAGGTGCCTGCAGAGGGTGGCGCTTTTTTTCATGAGCCCTATCATATCATCCGTTATTTCCGTAATCTCTATGGAACTCAGGCGTAATCTCTCCACGCTTTTGTTCTTCTCTACGTAGTCCATTATAGTAAGAAGATTTGAAGGGGGGACTAAGTCTTTACCATAGACTCCGAGATGAATGCCTGTCAATACTATTTCTCTGTAACCGGTCCCTGCCAGGGTTTTAATTTTATGGAACACCTCTCGTTCGGCCAAACTTCTGCTTGGGCCTCGCGCGTAAGGAACGATGCAATAGCTGCAAAAACTGTTGCAGCCATCCTGGATTTTCAGGAATGCCCTCGTATGTCCGGGGAATTGTGATGGGCTGAGCCTGGAAAATTCATTGGCTTGGCAGATGTCAGTGACGAGTAATTGCGGGTCTCCTTTCACTAAATGCTCTATAATCTGTGGGATGTTCTCCTTTTCCGCCGTTCCTGCAATGAGGCTCACACCGGGAATCCGTGCAATGTCTCCGGGTGCAACCTGGGCATAACAGCCTGTAACGATGATACATGCGTCAGGATTCATCCGGATCGCTCTTCTAATAATCTGCCTCGATTGGTAATCCGTGCGGCCCGTAACGGTGCATGTATTGATGATATAACAATCAGCCTTCGTATGGAATGGTACCGGTAAAAAGAGGGTCTTGTCGAGCCTTTCTAAGATGCCCGCGGATTCATACTGGTTGACCTTGCATCCGAGGGTTGATATGGCAACTGTAATCAAATGCTGTTCCCCTATACATTCCTTGTGTCTATACTATTAACTGTAAATCTAAACGCCGGCTGCACCATTTGTCAAGGTTAAAGGATTGCTGGATTTTTATGGGGACATGAAGTAAAATCAAACCATTTCGACGGAGGGTTAAAACAATGGAAAGCATTCTGCACTATATAAACACTCATCAGTTTACCGCGGGTGTGTGTGGTTTTATCGCAATCATAATAATATTTTTTATATTAAAAAAATTCGTCAAGTTGGCTCTCATATTCATTCTCGCGCTCATTGCCTTTATGGGATATCTATATTTTACTGATCCGGCTTTCACGCTGAAAGACGTGAAAGGAACAATGCAAAAGGCGAAGGAAGAAACGGGAAGTATTGTGGAGAAGGGCAGGGGGATATATGATAGTATGAAAGATGTATACAAAAAGGGTGAAAAACTTGTGACTAAAGATGTGGATAAAATGACGGGAGAGGATAAACAGTCCACAAAAAATAAATAAGCATTTCTTGCCGGATTCCTCTCAGAATATATTCACCTCCATCGCTCTGGGGGGACAGGCCAATACGCAGAGTTCGCATCCGTTGCACTTTTCCGCGTCAAAAAGGACTTTCATAGATTGCCTCTCGAGATAGAGGGCATCGGTAGGACAGAAGGCCGTACAGGCTCCGCAATGTACACATTTATCGTTATTCTGGCTTACATTCTTCGAAACTGGTTCAACCGTCAATCCCTTTTCCTTTAAAAAGCGGATACCCTTATCAAAATTTTCTTTCGAACCGCTCAGTTCAACAACGATCACTCCTTCCCGCCGGGGCAATATTTGGGCCTTGAGGATATTGAAATCAAGATCGTGTTTCTTTACAAGCTGGCATATAATGGGTTGGTCCACATTGGTTGCCGTATATCGGATAACAACTTTCTTTGAATACATTCCTTGTTTTTAATCTCCATTTTTTTGTTCATGCTAAGAGAACGCAGAAATCTTGTCAAGAAATTACTTTTCTAACAGAGTATCCCAATCCATAACGCTGAATGTGTTGTGAAGGGAATGATCGTCATCCACAAGATGATAGTGGAGGTCTGTAAAAACTTCCCGTGCAATGTCCCGTACTACTGCCGGAGGGACCACATCGTCATTCCTTCCATGATACATAATTACAGGAAGATGGAGCTTCTTGTTTAAATACGACTTGAATTCATCTGCATTAAGTGCCGGAGCCAGGAGAATGAGTTTTTTTATTTTCTCTTCATTTTTTGCGGCATACACGGTGGCCATTAATCCTCCATAACTGGAGCCGACCACTATGAGGTTATTCCTGTGAAATAGGATGTCATTTAATTTGTTCATCCTTTCTTTGAAAGAACCGACAAAATCTTCGATAATCATATCGGGACACCTTGTCCGGAAGAATACTCCCTTCGTTCCCTGGCTCGAACTTTCAAGACCGTGTATAAAAACTCTCGTCAAAGACATAACAGTTCCCTTTTCTATTATTGACGCAGGCCTTTGGAAAATCTTTCTGCAATGTTACCGGCAAGACGTAACCCTATGTTTTTAGCTCCCATAACACTTTACGTGCTAGTTTAAAATAGATTTGTGTATCAAAGGTGCTTTTGATTTGATTTCACTTTGTCAGTATGTTAAAAAAATCCCCCAAGAGGAGATTTTTTTATTATGCCAGGCGTATTTCCGTTCAAAGCGTTAAGACCGCAGAAGCAATTTGTCGAGGCTGTTGCTGCACATCCTTATGATGTGGTGAGTGTGAAAGAGGCAAAGCATATCGTACGAGAAAACCCTTTGAGTTTTCTACGCATTGAGAAATCGGATGTTGATATGCAGGAGCCTCACAGTGCGCATGACGACCGCATCTATGAGATCGCCAAAGAGAATCTTGATCATCTTGTACGAGAAAAGATAATGTTGCAGGATCAGTCTGCGTGCCTTTATATATACCGCCAGCAAAAGGGTGATCATGAACAATATGGTATCGTTGGGAGAGTAGACCTTGCTGAATATGAAGAAGGCCGGATCAAAAAACACGAGCTGACAAAAGTGGATAAGGAAGTGGACCGCGTAAAGCATGTCTTGATGGTCAACGCCAACACGGGACCAGTCTTCTTGACATACTTGGCTCATGAGTTCATCGATAGTCTGGTTAAAAGAATGGTTCAACGTGATCCCGAATACGATTTCACTGCTGATGACGGTGTTTCTCATACTGTCTGGGTTTTAAATGATGAAGAGGATATTTCAGCGTTAACGAATGCGTTCAAGAAGGTTGATGCTTTTTATATTGCAGATGGCCATCACCGAGCCGCGGCCGCGGCCACCGTGAGAAGAGTAAAGAGGGCCAAGAATCCCGCGGCGAAAGGGGATGAATCCTATAACTTTGTCTTGGCGGTTTTGTTTCCCCACAATCAACTTCAGATCATGAGCTATAACCGTCTGGTGAAGGATTTGAATGGATTGAGCGACGATGACTTCTTGTATCGGATCGGAATTTGTTTTGATATAGAGGATAATTTGGTGGAAAAGTTGCCCGGGCAGTGTCATGAAATCGGCATGTATTTTCGGGGAAGGTGGTACCGACTCACGGCACGAGAGGGAAGCTATGACGGAAAGGATCCTGTGAAGGTTCTCGATGTTTCCATACTGCATGATAATCTTTTAAATCCGGTCCTGGGTATTACGGAACCGAGGACAGACAGAAGAGTTGAATATGTAAGTGGTGTAAAAGGATTACAAGAGCTCGAAAGGATTGTCGATTCAGGAGAATATGCNNGTTGCTTTTTCTCTCTATTCGACGAGAATGGAACAACTCATGGCTGCGTCGGATGCCGGCAAGGCCATGCCTCCTAAATCTACCTGGTTTGAACCGAAACTCCGCAGCGGCATATTTGTGCATCTCCTGACATGATGAAGAAACGCGGTGCTGAAGTTTCATCATTGCAAAGAGAAGGGGAAACTGTTGACGAACTCCTTGGAGGCCGGATCAAGATTTTTCAGAAAGAGAAGGGATACCGGTTCTCCCTCGATGTTCTTCTTATAGTTCATTTTGCGCGCCTGAAGAGAGGCGACCGCATTGTTGATCTTGGAACGGGGAGCGGAGTCATAGCCATTATTATGGCCATGCGACGGGAAAGCGGCAAAGTCATTGGTGTTGATATTCAGGAAGAGCTTGTGGACATGGCAAAGCGAAGCGTTCAGCTCAACAATCTCCGGGAGAAGGTTGATATCCGCCTGGGAGATGTCAGAAATATAGAATCCCTCCTTGATGAAAATTCGTTTGACGTATCAATCTTTAATCCTCCTTATAGAAAACTGAAATCAGGGAGAATTAATCCGGACAACCAGAAGTCTATCGCGCGACACGAGATCAAGGGAAGCCTGTACGATTTTCTGCGCGCAGCGGCATATGTCTTAAAAAAATCAGGACGCGCCTATATCATCTACCCTGCGACCAGAATGGTGGAGCTTTTGTCCTCCATGAGAACGGCAGGCATTGAACCGAAAAGAATGCGTGTTGTGTATTCACACAGTGATTCGAGGGGAGAATTTATCCTGGTGGAAGGGAAAAAAGGCGGGCGGGAAGAGTTGGAGATTGTACCTCCTCTGGTTGTCTATGCGAACGCGAACGAATATACGGAAGCGATGATCGGTATTTTCAGGGAGCTTTCCGATTGTGCGCAAGCCTCCGACGAATGATGTTCTTTGTCATTACTCTTTGCAGAATTTCCTTCAATTCCTGGTCTTTTACGGAGGAAGTGTGTTTTTCTATCACTTTTTTTTCTTTATCCCTGAGGGGGTAGGATTCCGGAGAGAATGACGGAGGATATGGATTCCTCGACGGGGAGGAAGGTATCTCGCCAATAGAAAAATGGACGTTCTTGACTAACTCTTTCCCCAGAAGCGTATTGATTTTTTCAATGATGTCGCTCTTAAGTATGTGAAGCTGATGCATCCACACAGAAGAAGATACTTTCACAAAGAGGGTATTTCTTTTAAGCTTTTCGGGGCGGGTATGGGCTGAAATCTGCAGGCCGACGGCTCTATTCCAGATTTCAAGCAAACGCTGTTCCTCGGAATCGATACTAATATTATGCTTTTTCAGGATGTCCTGAAGGATGTTTCCGAGTTTTTGCGGGCTTGCGTGAGTGCCTTTTTTACGCATGATTTTTTCTCGCACAGTTTCGTGTTCGGGTCAAGAATGTATTTGTTGCTAATCTGAGTAGCTCAAGGGACACTGATAAGACATGAACAAAGTCAATCTGTCATTCCTGCGAAGAGACTCCCGTATTCATCATAGATCCATGTTTTTCCGTAAGTGGTGTCTGTTGACCTGATAACGTTGTGAGTGACAGTAAATTTTATTTTAGTAATCAATGTGTATCACTTCCAAAATAATTTGAAAGAAGGGAAGAATATTTTATGGATCTGTCGGAAATGATAAGAAAGGTCAAGGCGCATCCGGCGTATCATGATGCAGGGATGATCCTCTGCCACAATGGCGTCGTAAGAGCTACTTCGCGAGACGGAAAACCCGTGAGAGAATTGATAGTGAAAGTGAACCGGTATCGCCTTGCCGAAATAGTTGCGGAAATGAAGAAACGCCCCGGTATTATCGAAGTGCTCGCAGAAGTGCGAGAAGGTAAACTTGTTGTCGGGGATGATGTGATGTATATTGTCGTGGCCGGTGATTTCCGGGAAAATGTATTTCCCGCCCTCATGGATGCGGTGAACATGATAAAAGCGCAGGTAACGACGAAGACCGAACTGTAGACGTATATAAGTCTTTCTAAATCCTACATCATTTGATCTTCTTGAGAATCCTTTGCCAGGAAAAAACTCAACCCTCTATTCAAGCAGGAATTACAGAAGGTGTTATATGTGTTTTTTCAGTTCCTCGGCGAAGATGTCGTATGTCTTAAAGTCAGCATACAAGAAAATCAGTCTACAATTGTTTCACCTACGAGTCTTCAGTGTTGTAAAGTTATCAGGATTGAGCATTACGGATCGAAAGGGGTAATGAACGAACTCAGCCGCCGCGCTATTCGGGGTCGACTGTAACGTCTTGTTAGGCATGTCGTCCCCGTCCTATTTGCTCTTAAGCGATGCTTCGACGATTCCGATCCACTCCTCAAACGAATCAGCAAGCCAGTTGTTATCCACCTTGAGGGAGCTTGGGTCATACGGGCGCGGCACGCCGCCAAACCAGTTAACCCAACCTTGGCCGGGAACCCAAGCCAGGGGGACGTCGAATTCCTTGATCACGAATGTGGTCCCTATAGGGAAATCCGAAGCCTTAGGGAGTGCCGCCTTATCGCTCATAGTTGTTGTCAGAAATCAAAGCATCAACCCAGACATGCTGATGCTATTGACGAAGTCACTTAAATCCTGCTTCCCCATAACCCCCATCCAGGTGAACTTTACACCCCGACGTCGGTAAGGTAAAGACGTGTCCGTAGATCCAGGAGCCGGTTTATCGGAAACTGTTTCGAAATTCACATTTTCAAGATCCGCATTCCTCGTGAGTATTTTAAGGGCACCCGATAAATCGGGGTCTTCTTTTGACCCCTGGTAGATGAAGGCCAAACCGCCATGGCTGATGTCTATGACTTGAGCTTTCCATTCTTTATCCGTACCAGGTGATATGATGACAAAGGTACCCTTGGGGACCGTGAAACGCTGTTGTTGCCGCTTTTCGCCTTCCCTCCGAACTTTACTCACGCTATTGACCATGCAACTGCTCCTTTTTACAAATCAGTAGAAACAGATATACATAACTCCTGAAAACATGGACCGCTACACTGATGTTCATAGCAGGTTGATTGTCCGCTGCGGTTTAGAATATGGCAACTATAGTTTTTCCTTTTCTCCCGAAGCGACCTTGTTTCCGAAGTAGGCATTTCCAAGTTCTTCGTTGTTCTTAACCTGTTCCATACCTCGCTGGATCATTTTCCCAGTCTGGGAGCTGACAGGGGAGTGTTGGGTTTCAATGAGGTCCTCTAGAATATCTGGCTCGGTTACATTGCGCGGAAAAAATTCAATGCCTCCTGCACGTGGTGGCGGAGGTGCGGTGAGATTGAACGCTGCCGACAGAAGGAGGGGGTCGCTCTGGTTTCCATCATCATCCTTTGCGGTGACCGCGATGTGGTAGGTCCCCCGTTTCTTGGGAAATTCAGGCCATTCGTCAGGAATGACTATCTCGGTTGTATATCGAGGGATTGTTATTGAAATCACTCCCGGTGTGTCTCCCCATGAAAACGTTGCCGGATTGATTGGGTGAACCTTAGTGCCGACATAGACTACATAGCTGGTGGCTCCGGCCACAGGCTCCCACCATATGCGCCTTTTCTGAATGAACGACATAGTCTGGCCCTCCCCAGGGAATTATTCGGTCAGATCCTGATTATGCTGTCGAAAGACCCGAACTCATTACTCTCGACGTTTTGATTCCTGTGATCTATGCTCCATTCTCCGTCGACGAGGAATTTGTATCGGTAGGTACCTGGTGGCAGTTCCATCCGTTTCTCCCAGAACCCGTTTTCAGCGTGCTGCAATCTGCTTCCTTCGTCTGCGACCCAATCATTGAATTCACCAACAAGGTAGATTTCACTTGCTTCCGGCGCTTCAATGATGAAGGTCACTTCCTTTGCGTCATTTCCGGATTCTGATTCATTCTGCTTAGACACCGGCACATACTGTTCGCAGCGCATTATTTCGTCCGCGAGCATCATGTGATCTCTCGCGCCATTCGATGTCGGGTCGAAACTGATCACTGATGTGCCTTCAGAAACCGCACGCTTAAGGGCTACATTATGCCGTATGACAGTTTGAAACAGTCCGTCACCGAAAAATGACCCAATTTCATCAAGTATTGATTGCGAATACTTGGTGCGTTTATCAAAAAGGGTGGCAAGGGCACTGACCTGAGGGGCACGACCTGTTTTCTTTTCCACCAGGTCGATCATTCCCAGAAGTTTGCCGACACCGACAAGGGTAAAGGGGCTCATATCGATAGGGATTATGACCCAATCAGCCGCTCTTAAGGCATTAAAGGTGAGAAAGCCTAAACTCGGGGGGCAATCGATCAGGGTGTAATCGTATGAATGGCAAGAGGACAAGGCTTTACGGAGCACCGAGACTGCATCTTCTCTGGTGATGAGTTCTTGTTCAAGGGTGGAGAGCTGTGCATTCGACGGCAGTATATCGAAGCCTGGGGAGATATGCACAATACAACTTTCAAAAGAACGTTTCTTTTCCGGTTTTTCTGTCAACACGTTATATGCCGAGATGTCAAGCGACCGGTCGTCTTTTCGCAAAGCAAAGGAAGCGTGGGCTTGGGGATCCAGATCGATTACAATCACCCGCTTTCCGTTCTTGGCGAGGGCTGCGCCAAGGTTTATGGTCGTGGTTGTTTTGCCACACCCTCCTTTTTGATTTGCTATGGCAATCGCCTTCATGTCAAATCCTCCTCGATATTTGATAAGGCATTGCTTTTCACAATTTGTACATAAGGAGAAGAAATCCTCGATTTATGAGGATTGTTTAATCTTCATAAGAAGCAATCCAACTTTTTAAATTTTTTTATCTCTTTAAGCAACTATCCCCTGATCTTTTATTTCGGGAATTATTTCTATCACTTAATAAAGGATAAATCAAGGGAAAAATCAACATATTGTGTTTTTTAATAATATTAACACAATATGTAGTATTTTTATCGTAGGGCACGTTAAAAAAATCCTGTCATTTAAATACAAAGCAATGGAATTAAATTTCTTTAAAAAAGAAATTCTTACTATTTGAAAGGTTGTATGAACTTGAAGAATAAGAAAAACAACATTTCAGGAAGGAGTGTTTGCTGAGTACAGGAAGCTATACGTACTATAATCTGGTTTTCTTATTGAAGTTCATGTGTTAGATGGTGTTTAAGATTTCATTCAATACGTTGCGAAGCGTCAATCGCAATTTTCAAAGTTGAGGTTCGCCTGAAGACTTCCCCCTTCCTTGAACCCGCAATTGAGCCTTAAATGGCCGTCTATGAGGCGGATGTTATTGACCGTTGTCATGGATTTCTTCACCGCCATATCATAAACACTACAGGCTGCGGGATCAATGACGACTTCCTTGCACTTTTCATAATCTGGGGGCTGACAGCTCCCGGGCACTTCTATCTTGACGATCTTCCCTTTGATCGGATCTTCTATGATGACGACGGCTCCGGCATGCTTATCCTTGCCGAGGATGACGGCGCCGTAAAACTGCATTCGCTGGCCAGAGCGGCATGCATCAGGTTCAAAGGTAAACGTACCTACCGGCTCACCTTTAGAAACAAGGTTCCCCTCAGTCTTGGAGCATCCTTTGCCCATGAAAAAAAAGCCGAAGGCGGCGATCTGCACGGCGACAAGTATGATGATTAGCAAAAAAGACCTTTTTTTGCGTGACGGCTTCAGAGGACTCTCTGGTACGATTTCTACTCTGCGTCCGCACTGACTGCAGTACAGGTCTTTTTCCTGCATCGTATTGCCGCATGAAACGCAATTTTTCATCGGGTTTTTCCTGCGTCAGAAATATTACATACGTTGATGTTGACTAATTTCTATAATAGTATTTTCAGTTCTTCGGCGAAGATGTCGTAAGTTTTGCGGCCGAAAAGAACGAAGCGCACCAGTTCAATATCGCTATGTTCCTTGAGATAATCGATTGCCGTTTTAAGGGCGATCTGCGCCGCTTCGTGTACAGGATAACCGTAGACGCCGG
>JAFNGM010000064.1:0-8243 GCA_017885225.1 Syntrophaceae bacterium
TTGTCTTCCACCGGCTGATCCCATTTGTAGAGCGGACGGTATGTGCCCGTTGATTTGGCGATGATGTTCATCGTTTTTTCCGCGAGCTCTATGCCTCCTTCACCTCCGAGACGGAAAATATCGGCAGGGGCGATATTCATCCCCTCATCTTCGGCCGCCCCGATGACGGCCTGTATCTCCGCGTCCGTATCGGAAGGGAAGCGGTTCAACGCGATGACGCAGGGAACGTTGAACTTGCTGATGTTTTCGTAGTGCTTCCGCAAATTTGCCATGCCGAGGACTGCCAGGCGGGGATTGGGGGTATGAAGATCCGCCTGGGCCACACCGGCGTGGTATTTCAGGGCGCGAACCGTTGCCACGAGGACAACGATGCGCGGATTAAAATTTCCGTAGGGCGCCACGATGTCGAAATACTTTTCCGCGCCCAGTTCAAAACCGAACCCCGACTCGGTCACCACATAATCGGCCACGCGGAGCGCGAGATCGGTGCCGATGATGCTGTTCGTTCCCTGGGCAATATTTGCAAAAGGGCCGCCGTGGATGATAGCGGGCACACCTTCTGTCGTCTGCACCAGATTGGGAAGAAGGGCATATTTCAGGAGGGCTGTCACGGCCCCCTCGACCTTCAAATCTCCTGTAATGACCGGCTTATCGTCATAGGTGAAACCCACCAGGATCTTCCGTATCTTGTCTTTTAATTCCGCGTAAGAGCGTGAGAGGCAGAGAATCGCCATGATTTCACTGGAGGGAACGATATCAAAACCGGTCTCCCGGGGAACACCATTCGTGGAACCGCCGAGGCCGATGACAATATCCCGGAGGGATCGATCGTTCATGTCCAGCACTCGGCGCCAGGTAATTTTGCGCGGGTCGATGTTCAGGGGATTGCTGTGGAATACGGAATTGTCAATGAGGGTGGACAGGAGGTTGTGGGCGCTCTCCACCGCCGGAAAATCATTCGTGAAGTGGAGGTTGATATCATCCGCGGGCAGAACGCAGGAAAGACCGCCGCCCGTCGCGCCACCTTTGATGCCGAAAACAGGGCCGAGGGACGGCTCACGGAGGGTGACAATCGTCTGCTTTCCCAGTTTGGCAAGGGCCTGTGAGAGCCCGATAGATACGGTCGTCTTTCCTTCACCCGCAGGTGTTGGAGTCATCGCGGAAACAAGGATTAGGGATGTATTGGGCCTGCGTTCGAAGCGCTTGATCGCCTCGATCCGGACTTTGGCCTTATGGCGTCCATAACATTCCAGATCGTCATCGGTGAGGCCTATAGATGCAGCAATTTCAGTGATGGGCTTGAGTTCCCTGGAGCCGCCTTTTTCTCTTACGTTTCCCATGGCTACTTATTAATCACCGCATCGAACCGGATATCGATATTGTACTCGTCACTGATGCGGGTGATGGCGTTCTTGAGATCGACAATCTTGACGGCCGGCGGAAGGGAAAAGTAACAGATCATTTGAAACACATTGGCCCCGGAGATGGGATCATGATCAACGTTGGTTAATATATCTTCGATGTTGATGCGCCGATCATGGAGGACTTTACAGATTTGATGGATGAGTCCCGGACGGTCGATGGACGTGGCAATGAGTTTGTAGGGAATAGATGGGTATACCTCTCTGTGGAGGGGCGCCTTCGTTTTCCGGATATAAATATCAAGGCCCGTTTTTTCACGGAGGATATCCAGGTCGTTGATCAGCTGTTCGACGTTCTCGTTGTTGCCCGAGGTGAGGATAACCATACCGAATTCATTTCCCAGCACACACCCGCGCGAGCGCTCGATGTTAATGCCCCTTGCCGAAAAAAATTCCGCAATTTCTCTTACCAGACCGGGACGGTCCGGCCCCATGGATGAAAACACAACGTATGATCTCATATGCCCACTCCCTTTATTTTTGTCATTCCTGCGGAAGCAGGAATCCGATATTGTAAGAAATCTGAAAAGACTTGATTCCCGTTTTCACGGGAATGACAAAACTATGTAAATTATAAATATAAAACCACCAGTACCACTTATCTGTATTTCAATAAAGTGTCAAAAATGGAATGACTAAGGAAGCATTCCGTCTATTTTGGCGACTAATTCCTCGGGCGTGACCGGCTTGGCGATAAAGCTTCTTCCCCCTATAACACCTTCCTGGGATTGCACCTCTCGCCGTGAAGCAATGGCAGTAATGAATAACACAGGAATATTGCTTGTTTTCGGGTTTTCAAGAAGCAGTTCTGCGACCTGGCCGCCACTGATTTCCGGCATGATAATGTCGAGAAGAATTAAATCAGGACGTTCCCGTGATGCCATGACGATGCCATTGTTACCACTTGTCGTCGTCAGCACTTCAAATTTTCCTGTTCTTTCAAGGTTGAGTTTCACAAAAAAGCAGAAATCCTCTTCATCATCTATGAGCAATAGTTTTTTCTTTTTCGGTGCTCCATCCGATTTAATTTCTTCTACCATGACATCCTCCTGTATGAGTGGTACGAATTATTAAAAATTATTCCCGGTAACAAAAAAAACCTGGATTCCGTGTCAAGCACGGAATGACGAGAGACAGACTGTATTTCTCACTCAAGTATCGAACAATTTATCGAGGGGTGCCGGTGGGCAACCCTATAATAACCTTTGTGCCTTTGTCAACCTCGCTTTCTATTCGCACGGTCCCATGATGCTTGTCGATGATGCCCTTGGTGATTGATAAGCCCAAGCCCGCATTCCCCGTACCGTCTTTAGTCGTGTAGAACGGATCGAATACCTTCTCAATTGTATCCGTCGGGATTCCACATCCCGTATCCGCAACAGTGATCCGCAGTTGCCTCTCTGCCGCCCCGCTTCCCTCTTTTTCAGCGCTGATAGTGAGCGTTCCCCCATCGCGCATGGCATCGATAGAATTCAGAAGTATATTTAAAAATACCTGTTTGATCTGATTAATGTCAATAGTAACTTTTGGCAGGTTCGGTGATAATCGTTTGACAAGCTTGATGTGTTTCAGTTTCAGCTGGTGCTCTATGAATGAAAGCGTCTCGTCAATAACAAATCCGATCTCCACCTGCTTTGCTTCAAGGGGCATCTGGCGTGTAAAGCTGAGAAGTCCTTTTATGATGGAATCCGCACGGAAGGCTGATTTGTTGATCTTGTTTATTACCACGACGAGATGTGCATCGGAACCGGTGGAAGACTTCAAGTAATCCACTCCCTGAATAATGATTGCCAACGGATTCTTCACCTCATGGGCTATACCGGCAGCGACAATACCCAGCGCGGCCAGCTTTTCCGACTGAATCAGTTGCTTTTGCGTTCTCTCTTTTTCTTCGAGGGCTGTCTTGCGGGAATTGATGAGCGTTTGGGTAAAGATCCCGTACACAATCACGAGGCCAACGATCATTATACGCGCAAATACCTGGTCGGATGAGAGGGAATCAATCACCCAGTAGATCATTACCATAAAAAGCGCAATCAGTATCAATCCGTTGCGCTCTATCTTCTCACGAATTTTGTATTTTTTCGGCATTGTTCAGGATATGAGTACGAAAATAGATTTACTCACCCCCTTTTCTAAAGGGGGGTGGGGGGATTTATTATTCCCCGTCTCGCCCACGATACGGTTCACTATGATCTCTCTTACGGGCTCGCGCTTGTATTATCGAGCAAGGTGCACGTTGCTGTTGAAATTCTTACCCTGCCGTCCCGGCCCCATGGCGCCGCTCCATTCCAGTCCGTGGTTCCCGCATCGGAAGTGAGCGCCATTGTGAAAGTGAGAGGAGTTGGCGCCGCACCGCACGGGATTGTGCACGTCGCGTCATTGAAAAAAGTCACCGTGCTTCCCTGGTAAAGATCCACAAAACCCGTCGTGGTTATTTGCGCGCATACGCCCGTGCCGGCGAGCTGCGCGTATTTCGTCGCGCCTGTATAATTCTGTATCCTTATCTTTGTTTTCTGGGCGGTACACACCCTGCTGTATAGTTCATTGAAGGTGAGCTCCGCGACGAAGTTTCCATATGTGCTGTCATTCGACCTGCCGGCCATTTCGTATTCGCGGGAGGTGCCGGCAATGTTCTTGCCGCTTAATCCCAGGGGGGCACTGAAGGAATTATCTGCGGGTGTTTGGCTTATAATTACCGAGGCAACGGCGTAGCCTTGAGGCACTCCCAGGACAGCGCCGATCTGGCCGTCGTCTGCGGCATCATTTGCGTTTGTAACGCATGGAACCCTCTGAACACCCGTGTCAGTCGAATGGGCAAGGTATTCAAATAAGACGCCGCACACTGTATCATGGGTGGTATTGGTGAGCCCACCTCCCGCTGCAGGCTCATAGCTGATTTCATACCGGAAGACATTCCCGAAGGAATCTTTACCTCCCTGCAACTGGAGCTGCAGTGTCTGAAACGGCACAAAACATGGCGGTGTCGCGCACGTGTTGCAGATGCAATTTGGCGCGCATGTGGCGGGATTAGGGTTTGATGTACCAATATTGTTTGGCGGCACCGTCGGGTCGGGGCAGGGGAGCCGGCCGTTGGCAACGGTGAAGTTTATAATAGAGTTTTTGATATTTTCCAGGTTGCTTTTTGTCGTCGATAATTTTGTGGCGCCGATAGATGATCGCCAGAGGGTAACCGCCGTCCCCAAAATCATCCCGATGATGATAAGGACGATGGAAATCTCAACAAGTGAAAACCCTTCTTCTTTCCGGAACAGCCTGTTCATGACCCCTTCTTCGCCTCGTACGTTCTTATGAAAGAAACGAATTCACGAATGACACGATCAAAATCCGGTAGATGTTTGGTAACGATCTCGTACATCTCTCCGGGAGTTACTTCTTTATAAAAATGGACCATACGGTTTCTGTACCCTGCCATTTCTATAAGTATGTCGGTGAGTTCACCCGTAATCACGCCTTTTTCTCCCAGTTCTTTGGCAATTGCCTTGTATTCAACTGCTTTGGAACCATAGGTTTTAGCCAAAATATGTCGTCCAATATCAAATACGGCTTCAAGGGACCGCCGTAAATAACTTTCAACAAAAGGGGGATTTTTTTTATCAGACAAAAAGACTTCCTTTGTCGTAGAGGAAAAGGGGCGCAGTTCTGAAAGATAACTTTCGATCAGACGGATAAGATCAAGAACGCGGGGTATATTCAAACTGGAAATAACCATCTTCAATAGCCTCCATGATCTCGTAATCCATCGTCCTTTTTTTTACGACAAGATCTCCTGCCGATTTCATGATTCTCTCTTCAAAAAGTTCCGCCAATGATGCATCCGCTTCATAGATTCGCACACCCCTGATGATTTCGTACTGCAAAAAGATATCGACTTCGTGCATGAAAATAAGATCTATGTCAAAGGGATGGAATATTACATCTGCTTCCCGGTAAAGACGCCCGTAAGTTTCCATGGGAAACATGGGGGGATTTCGAAAAGCTACGGCAATATCGAGATCTGAATTTTCTGCGGGGAGCACATCGGCGCCTTCAAGATAGTTCAAGCCCCGTTCGGCCTGGGAGCCAAAGAGATACATCAACGACAGGTCATTCTTCCGGGCAACGGCTTGTATTTGATAAATTTTTTCTGGTGCCATCATCTGTTACGCCTTGTCTGGGTTTCACAAATAGTACCGGGTTACCCCGCGTTGTATTCGGAGACGCATTGTTTTATAATGTTCGTCACACTCAAAGGGTGTCCCCATCGGTTATCACTTTAGCTTCAGAACACGCTAAAGTCAAAGAAATATCTCATAAAAAAGGGAAGACGGCGCTTCCCTTTTTGTATTCTCATGAACTAACGTAGTCGGATTCGGCACAATGTTTAGAGCTTGAAGCCGATCTGGTACACACCCGTTGTTGCCGGTATATAGTTTGTAGTTCCTCTGATCGCGCCTGTTCCCGCGCCTACGCCTGTGGCGAGATTTCCGTCATCATACTGCTGATCAAGAATCTTGCAGACATCATAAGGCATATTCTGCAACTGGATCCAATGGGTCAACTGGGCGGCAGAACCGGCGCCAATGGCGGGCATGTTGAAATAGCTAATGGCAACGGCGCCGCCATAGGGATGGGTGGGATTGGTGAATCCGCTGCCGGTAAGAATACCGGAGAGCCTCAGTTCAGCCCAGAGATCACACTGCTCTGTCCCCGTCGCCGTGCACGCAAAGTTTGCCGCGGTTGATGCCGCTCCGGCAGCAATGAGGGCGTTCCCATTCCCATTTGTAGGAACAGGCAGGGCCGGAGTAAATCGTGTCGCGGCTTGCGGATCATCGCCGGGATAGAACTGGTATCTGTCAAAGTAGGTNNCCGATGATAACCAATACAATTGCCAATTCGACCAAAGTAAAACCTTTATCACTCTTTATTTTTCCAACGTTGAACATCGCTCGCCTCCTTCTTTAAGGTGTATACGTCGGCTTTTATACTTATATGGTTAAATTTACAAAGAATAGCGGTAAATAATCAAGAGTAAAAGAATTTTACACTTCCCGGCATGTGGGAAGCACGATCTCAAATGTTACACCCGTTGCGCGGGAGAGCACCTGGATATCTCCCTTCATCGAATGGACTATGTTTTTTGCCTGAAACAGGCCGATTCCCAAGCCTCCCTTCTTTGTAGAGAAAAAGGGTTCAAACAACCGGGCTTTTTCTTCAATGGGGCTCCCGGTATCAGAGATTACTATTGTCGCGTTTTTTTCATCAACAGTAATCTCTACGGCGCACTTTACATCCCTTTCTTCGAGAGATTTTTCATACACATTTCTAAGGATATTATCAAAAATAGAAATGATCCTGTACTCTTCAGCGACAATTGATCCTTCACCTGTAATCGTATAATCGAGCTTGTAGTTCCTGGCCAGATTTTCCAGAAGAACCTTCAGGTCAATGTGGCCTTTCTCGGTGGGTTCGACATCTGTTTCCTTTTTCATTTCCAAAAGGCCAATGATTGTCGCTCCTCGCCGGGACTGCGCGGGAAGTGTTTCCTTCAAATACATAATGAAGCGTTCCTGTCTCTCCGCAGTATCGAGATGGCGCACATTGTAGGTGAGAAACTCGATGAACTGGGCGAGATTCTTTGCATCGTGAAGGATGAATGTCTGGAGCTGTGAAAATTTGTAAAAGGTCTCATTGATGATTTTAATCTTGATGAGCACATCCATTTCGATGAGGAAAAAAAGAATTTCGAGGACAATCAAGTTCAGATAGTGTTGCTCCCCCCTCGAGTGGCGGGGTACGATGCCTATATGTACGCGATAATCACCCCTCTCGATGGTTTTCTCAATTGCATTTCTGCGTACGTTTTTTTCCCGTGCCAGAGAATTATTCATGTAGGTGATGTCATAGAAGAGATCGTCAATATTTATTTTTTTCAGCAAAGGCCCTACCTCCGACAGGAAGCGGTGCAGGTCGTACTGGAGGTTGGTATTGAGATTAATACATTCAAGGATGGAACGGATAGCCATCCGCGTGAGGTATCGTATATAGACCAGAACACCAATGATAATAAGACCGGAGAAAATAAAAAAGGGATATACAGTTTCAATCGTCATCGGTTCTTTTCACGCCAAACTTTCTCAAAAAGTAGTAGAGGCTTTCTCTTTTGACACCGAGAATTTTCGCTGATTGGTACACATTGAAATTGGTGTCCCTTAATACTCTTAGAATAATACTCTTATCTGCTTCATCACGGAGTACCTGGAGGCCTTTCCCCATCTCTACATCGAGAGATATTTTTTTAATGCCCCGGCTCTCGAGTTGCTCTTCTGTTTCCTTGAAAAGAAAAGCCCTTTCCACTGAGTAAAGAATCTTCTCCGTGCTGGCCGGCTTTAAGAGATAATCAAAGGCACCTGATTTAATGGCTTCCAGGGCGATCCCTTCTGTCTTTTGACCGGTGAGAATAATCACCTTGCATGCGTATTTGCCGAGTGTGTGATGGAGGACTTTCAGACCTTCGTCCGGTGTGCTCTCCTGTGGAGGCAACCCCAGATCAAGGATTACCACATCGATCTTATTAAGTTTCAGCGCATCGACAGCCTCTTTTTGATTTCCTGCTTCGAATACACTGTAGGATTTTTCCAGCAAAAAACAGATCTGCTTCCGCAACGCTTTGTCGTCTTCAACGATGAGGATCGAAGCCATGATTCACTCCATGATAGTATTTGCCTTAATAACTAATTGAAATGTAAATATTTTGCAATCATAATTTTGTGGTTCATCTCCGAAAAAGTTGCTCTCTTCTACAGGGTCCAAGGGGCCGAG
>JAFNGM010000064.1:8253-19906 GCA_017885225.1 Syntrophaceae bacterium
GACAAGAGAATCGCAATAAAGGATCCCTGCATAGGTGGACAAAGTGAGAAGATGTCCATGGTGAAAACAACGACAATGTCCGCGCTGCTTTCTGTGAGCTGTATGTTTTCGCTGATCATTTTCACCGCAGTGGCACAGGCGTTCTGTTTTGAGGAAGCGGGAAAAGCACATGGCATCAGTTCCGAATTGCTGAGATCGATTGCTCGCGTTGAGTCCGGCTTTAATTCCAGGGCCATAAACACAAATAGAAACGGTTCGAGCGACCTGGGCTTGATGCAGATCAACTCGGCGTGGATTGCTATTCTGAACCTGAAAAGAGAAGAGCTTATTGCNNCAAGGAGTATGGCGAAAGAAAAGGATGTTTCTTCCAATGACGGGAGCTCGGTTCAGTCGCTTCAATTCCGGGTACGGGACGCGGAGAAGCCTGACCGTAAAGGGGAGCCATGAGTCTCATCAGTGATTTACTTGCAAAAGTTAAGAAGCAGGAACCAAGAAGGGACGTTCCCCCGATCCTGAAGGAAGAGGTGTTGCAATCGAAATCTGAGAGACATACGAGAAGAAAATTGATGGGTGTTCTCGTTCTCGCGCTTGTTCTCATTGCAGCAGGATTTGGAGTGATTTACGTCGTTGAATCCATGAAAGGACCTTCTTTGCTTGTAAGCGCACCCGCAACAGGCGCTCCGCCTTTACAGACAACCCCGCAGCTCACTGCGCCGGCACCGCCTCCTCGGGTTGATACAGGAACCGCCACCTCTCCTTCCGGTGATCTGAAGGTCAGAGAGCAGGCCGCGCCGCCGGAACAGAAAAAGGATTCGTCGATACCTTCCCGTGAGAAAAAAGCACTACAAAAATATGCCCATAAGAGCACGCCTCACGCATCGGGCCGCGTCCAGGAAATGAAGCGGGAGAAGACTGTTGCCGGTGAACACGCAGCGTTGGAAAAAACCCCTGGGAGCATGACACGGCAGGATAGAGACATGAATCTCTATATGGCGCGAACATATGAAACGCAGAAGAACTATCGTCAGGCCCTCATGCATTATAGAAAAGTACTCGCCATGGAGCCGAATAATTATGTCGTCATGAATAATATCGCCAGCATGCTTATTTATTTAGGTTCCTGCGAGGAAGCCATAGGGTACGCGCAAAAAGCGCTTAATGTCAGGAGAGGCTATGTTTTTTCTCTGATAAATCTTGGTATCAGCTACGGGTGTCTCGGCAAAAATTCTGAGAGTGAAAGTTATTTCAGGAGGGCATTGGCAATCGAACCATCAAACCACCATGCGCTCTTGAATCTCGGGCTTCTGCATGAAAAACAGAATGCCTTCGATAACGCGGATCGATACTACCGAAGACTATCCGAAGGGGAAAATATCCAGGGCTATCTGGGGCTGGCGCGAATCGCCGAGAAACAGAAAAAAATCGACGATGCAGTTCGTTTTTACAGAATGGCCATATCAATGGAGAACATCGATCCTCAGACCGCTACCATGGTGAACGAGAGATTAATCCAGTTAACGAAGTGAACCGACTTTTACTATATACGATGCAATCCAGTATTCGCCCTCATCAGGGAGGCGCACCTTGTACCATCTGTTTCCACTCGCTTCTGTCCACTCATCTGTGATTTCAAAACTATCACCCTTGGAAACTATATCAGCGACATCTGCGTGAAGGGATGGTCCTTCCCGCACTCTGGCAGCGTTGACGGTTACCGTTGCCACTCTTTGAACAGCGGCGGGAGCATCCTGTGTGGGAGCGGAGAGGGTCTCGGGTTTTTCCGGTGGGGTTTTGGCGGTTACATTTTGGGGGACGGAATGTGTCGTGCCCTGCGGCGGTTTGCTATTATATTGAAGTGTGTTGTACCCGATGAATGAAACTAAAATAAGACTGATCAGTAAAAGAGTTGCGGCCGCGTATCTCAGAGTTCTATGCCGGGAGATGCTTTTCAACTGCGCTTCCGGGATGTGCTTCACCGTGTCGAGAATATGTCTCTTCAGGATTTGGTTGCTTGAACCGATGTAGGCTACCATCATGGCTCTGGATGCGGTAAGGTTGATTAATCGGGGAATGCCGCCGGAGAGCCTGTGTATCATCTTTTTTGCGTTCTCGTTGAATATGGCGGAACCCTTGCCTGCCTTGATTAGCCTGAAGCTTATATAGTCTGATGTCTCCACCTCGGTGAGGGACCTCAGGGTTGCCCTGATGGAAATCCTTTGGTCCAGCTGCCGCAATCCTTCCGAGTGCAATCTTCTTTGCAGCTCGGGTTGGCCGACGAGAATAATTTGCAGCAGTTTTTCCTTTTCCGTCTCCAAATTCGACAGCAGTCTCAGCTCTTCGAGGCATCCGTCGGACAGGTTCTGGGCTTCATCGACAATGATGATCACTCGTGTATCGGCAAGGGAACGGGCTATCAGGAAATCCCTGAAGGTTTTGATCATTTCATTCTTGTTCGCGGTTTCGAGGCGAATATTCAAATCATCCAATATCGCCTGGAGCAACTCCTCGGAAGAAAGCCTCGGTGTCATGATCAGGGCAATTTCTGCCCTTTCCTTCCACCGGTCGATAAATATCTTGAGGATCGTTGTCTTTCCCGTTCCCGGCTCACCGATGATGAGAGAGAAACCCTCCTTCTGCTCCACGGCATAGTCCAGTGTCGCGAGGACATCATTGTGCATCTTTGAGGGGTAGAAGTAGTGTGAATCCGGCGTGAGACCGAACGGGTCTTCCTTGAGGTTAAAGAAATCTAAGTAATCCATAAAATTTTCTATCCCGCAAGCTTGGTGAACACGTCATACATAGGCAGCAGGACACCTGCAACCATAAGCCCCATGAGACACCCCAGGGTGATGATAAGGACGGGTTCGATCATTTTACCCACTTTATCCGAGAAGTCATCAACCAGCTTATAATAGTGCGTGGCGAGAAAATTAAACTGCTGGTCGAGATTACCGGAGGACTCTCCAATGGCCACCATTCTGATTAAGAGCGGCGGAAATACGTTTTGGGCGCTCAATGCATCAGAAATTTTCTGTCCCGCGACAATTTCTGATTTAGATTTCAGTATGGCCCTTTTAAACACTTCGTTTCCCATGACGTCGGCGGCTACTTCGAAGGCTCGATCAATCGTGATACCTGCCGTAATCAGCAATCTCAACTGCTCTGAGAAAAGGGCGAGCAGCTTGTTGTAGGTGAGGAGCTTGACGATGGGGATTTTGATTTTTAAATTATCCCAATGGTAGCGAGTGTGCGGACTCAATTTCATGGCTTGTATAGCCAGGACAATCACGATGGGAATGATCAATAAGATGTACCAGTAATTTTCGGTAAATTTGCTCAGTTCATAGAGGACGACTGTGAGCAGGGGCATTGTGACACCCAAATCACGAATGACCATCATAATTTTCGGCAATACGTAGGCAAGCCAGAAAATGACGGCAGCGCCCGTCGTAATCAGCGAAAAAAAGGGATAGATGAGGGCTCGCTTCACTGTGGCGGCGAGGTCATCCATCTTTTGCAGATGACCTGCGACTTCAGAGAGGCTTTCTTCCAAACGTCCTGTTTCTTCCCCGACACGCACAAGCCTCACTAAAATGTCGGGAAATATTTTTTTATGGAGCTCCAGGGCATCGGAAAGTCTCGTTCCCATTTCAATATTTTTTTTTATGTCACGAACGGTGGACTTTAATTGCTGATTGTCTATTGTGTCGATTATGTCATCGAGCGCGGAAAGGATTGGAACGCCGGCACGAATCATGATAGAGAGATTTGAAGAAAATTCTATAATATCCTTCCGCGTTATTCTCCACGTGATGAATCTGTCGGAGATTTTTTTCAATATGAGGCTTGATTCTCTCACATGAAGCACAAATAAGCCTTTGGCCGAGAGATTCTCATGCACAGAAGAGATAGTGTCTGCCTCTAATATGCCCTTGATTACAATACCGTCGGCGTCCAACGCTTTAAAAGAATAATTGCTCATCCCGCTACCCTGAGTAATTCGTCCATCGATATAACGCCCTGAGCTACCTTGAGCATGCCGTTTTCTTTCATAGGTATCATGCCTTTTCGAATAGCGGCTGCTTGTATGGCAGTGATGGGTACGTCAGCATAGATCAAATCTTTTAATTCATCGTCTATCAAGAGAATTTCCCCTATTACCGTCCTCCCGGAGTAGCCCGAACCGTTACACTTACTGCACCCCGTACCCCTGTACGCCTTGTCGATCTGTATCCCGCATTCTTTGAAGAGTGAACGTTGTTCATCATGGAGAATGTGGTCCGTCTTGCAAAACGGGCATATCTTCCTGGCGAGTCTCTGCGCGATGATCGCCAGCAATGATGAGGATACAAGAAATTTATCAACCTTCAAATCAAGAAGTCTTGAAATAGATGTCACCGCGTCGTTTGAATGAATGGTAGAAAGGACAAGGTGTCCCGTGATAGATGTGCGTATGGCGATTTTCGCCGTTTCTTCATCCCTGATCTCTCCGATGAGCATGACATCCGGATCCTGTCTCATGAAATTCCTCGCGGCAAACGCAAAATTGTATCCGGTTTTTTCGTTCACCTGGGTTTGTTTTGCGAGGCTTAATTTATATTCTACCGGATCCTCCACGGTAATCACATTTCTTTCCAGGAGATTGATTTCCCGCAGGGCTGCGTAGAGTGTTGTTGTTTTGCCGGAGCCGGTGGGACCGGCAATGAGAATGACCCCGTACGGCTTTTGGAACAGCTTCTTGATAGTCTTTACATTATGTTCGTCAAAGCCGAGCTTATCGATCCTGAGAAGGGGACCCGTACCGGCGAGAATGCGCATTACCGCGTTTTCGCCGTATATGGTGGGTACGGTGGATACGCGGATATCGTAACCCTTGCGGAGAAATTCAAACGAGAAGGAACCGTCCTGTGGAAGCCGCGTTTCCGCGATATCGAGTTTGGAGAGAATTTTAATTCTGGATATGATTCCTGCATGCGCTATTCGTGGAAGGCCGTGGCCGTACTGTAATACCCCGTCGATTCTGTAAAATATATGAATTATATCTGATGATGGCGAAATGTGTATGTCCGTCGCGTTTCTTCTAATACCGTCAATGACGATGAGATCCGTTAAGGACGTCACCGCAGGACCGCCCGCGGTTTTTGTCTCTTTTATTTCGGCAATGATTTTCTCTCGGCTCTGCTGAATCGGATTCTCGAGGAAAAAGTAGCCCTTCTCCAGAGACTCCCGGAAATTATCGGGGTCAACCATATAGACTTTTGGCTGAGACTTGGTGAGAGACGTAACTTTATCAATGGCGATGATATTGCTTGGATCAATCACTCCTATGCTCATCCTGCCGTCCGTTATTTCGATGGGAATGAAGCTTGTCGACTCGGCAACTTCTTTCGGAATCATTTTGAGGGCTTCTTCGGAAACGGGGTACTGGCTCAGGTCCATGTAATCCACTCCCGCTTGCTCGGCTAACGCCTGACCGAGTTCTTTCGAAGAAATAAAACCCAGTTTTACGACTGTATTCCCGAGAAGCTCGCCGGTAATTTGTTGCTGGACGAGAGCGATTTGAAGCTGGTTTTCATTGACAAGATTTTTTGACTGAAGAATTGCCCCGATCTTTATTATGGCCATATTTTTACATCCTCAATGCGGTATATCTGATTCCTCTTCCGTCCAGTTATGTAAGGGTTCAAGGGGTCAAGTGACAGAACAATACTCTCGTATCCTTGAAACCTAAGGAAAATAGCACATGTTTCGGATACACACATCTCCCTTTACCTAGAAATAATTACGGGTTGCAGCAATATCACAAGTTCTGTTTTTATGACCGATTTAGACCTGCTTTTAAATAAGTATCCCAATATCGGCATATCCCCCAACCACGGTATCTGGCTGTCCGAGTATTCTTCCCTGTTGGCGATCAGTCCCCCGATAATGACCATATGTCCGTTTTTCACCTTCACCGTCGTATTCATCTGGCGGAGGTTGATCGTCGGCAGTTGAATAAGAAAGGGATAATTTCCCGACGAATCGGGTGTGCCGAGCTTCTGCGAATCAATCCTGACGAGGTCTGAAGTGATGGGCGTAATATTGAGGGATATTTCGCCGCTTTCGCTGATAAAAGGCACAATTCCGATCATGATGCCGGAAAGAAGGCTGCTTGTGTTTACCGAAAAGGTGGTTATAGGGGTCGTGCCGGCGGTGGTGGTCGTTTCAATTTTGGAAATATAATTTCTATCCTGCCCCACACTGAGAAGCGCCGTCTGTCCATTCATGATGTTCACGCGGGGATTGGACAGGATTCTTGTCTCTCCCTGCGTCTGAATGGCCCGCAGCAGGGAAGTGAAATCAGAGGCGATGGTGGCGATGCTGAAGCTGGGACCTGACGCGGGAACCACATCGGAAAACTTTTGTGTTGCGAAGGTGGCGCTCCGGCCATCCCCGGTATTTGCGACTAAAGTCCAGTCGATGCCGAATTGCAGGCTGTCGGAGAGGATGACTTCAATAATTTTCGCCTCCACCAAAACCTGCCTGTTGATGACCTTTTTAATTGTGGTAAGGTAGTTTTCGACTTTATCGAGGTCTTTTTTCGTTGCCGTGACNNCGAGGCGCCAAGGATTTTCTCCAGGGATTTTTCGATGCCCTCCCAGAAGTTATACGCAGATTTGTCGGTTTCCGCTTTTTGTGAGATGATTCCCTTGACGGTAGTGCTTCCAGTCGTCCCCGTAGTAGCACCACCAAGCATGTCACCGCCCAGGTCTATATGATAGGATTGTATAATGGCGGGCACCCCAAGTTCATATGTTCTGGTGGTGGTGGCTTTAATATAGAGCATGTTGTCTTTCACGGTATAGTAGTAGTCGGCGGAATCGCATGCTCTGTTCAGGGCATCTTCTGCGGTGACATTTTTTAAAGTAAGAGTTATGGGAAGATCGGGTACGATATCTTTTTCCATAATCAGATTGAGGTCTGTCGCCTCCGAAATGAGAAAGAGAACATCCCTGAGGGGCGTGTTCCGTGCGGAGATGTCAACAATTCGCGTCTTGAGTGGCGAGATATCCTCATGCACAGGGACGAAATCCGGTGTTTTCACAGGTGTGACAGGGGCGACATCAGCGCTTTTCGCTTCCCTGGCTTCCTTTGGTATCTGGATTTCTCTTTTGATATCAAGGATATTGTTGGTGCACGAGATAATGCACGTGAAGAGAACCGGGAGCAAAAGCAATTTCATTACGGCACATCTGCCTAATCTAACTTCAGCCATTTTTCACCTTCTCCGCTTTTTAATAAAATCTTGTCCTTTTCAATCCTGGCAATTTTGTGGTTACCCAGTAATGACCCTTCATGAACGAGCTTGCCGTCAACAATCGCCAGATTTCGCTTTTTGTGTAGTAAAATGAAGGAGACCCTTCTTCCCGCAGCATCCGGCGGAGGTGCCATTTCGGATAGAGTAGTCTTTGGATATCCACGCTCAGCGCTTTGCGGCAGGTCTATGGGGCTTTTTATCGAGATCACCGGTGATTTCCCCCTGTGGGCAAATTGAGGTATTTGTTCATAATTGAAGTTGAAGACTTTTTGCTCCTCCGCAGAAAAAGAGAGAGAAAATTTCACATCGGAAATCAGATAGAGAATGAGAACAGCAACAAGGGGGACCGACGCAAGAAGTATGATAATTTTATTGTTCTCGCTCACGAACTGCCACCTACAAGAACGGTTTGCATTTTTAATGTTCCCCTGATTTCAAAATTAATGACGGCATTCTTTTCATCTGACTGGTCGGTGATGGTGACACCGCTCATATAAAAAATAGGCGATGGGAGTGATTGCAGATAGCCTATGTGGTTGATGAAATCCGCGTAATCCTGAATTGTGCCGGTCACGGCGATGGGCAATTCAATTTCGCTTCCCTTTTTTTCGAAATTTGTCACGGTAATGTCTGCGCTCTTCATGCGTTCTTTAATGGAATCTACCGTCGTTAAGAGAATACCTTCCATCGCTTCAGTTTTATCGAATGTTGAAAATGCCGTCCTGACGGCCGCGAGCGTTTCCCCCGCCTTTCTTGACCCCTCTTTCATCTTTATGCTGTTAATTTTAAGGGTATGAAATTTATTCAGTGTGTCTGAGAGGCTCGTAATGTATGCCTCCGTGAGCACTGCGCCGGAGATGAGTATGGTGGCGCATAGCGCGGAAACGGCATAGTATAACAAAAGCTTTTTGAGCTTTGTATCCATGGGGGAGCGTTTTTTCGAATCAGCTCCTATTTTCGACTTCAATTTGGAAATGTCCATTCCTTAGCTCAATATTCTTCGAAACAACCGTCATGCCTGAGGTCTTATGGAAATTGTTGAGGAGGTTTACAAAGATTCCATACATATCACCGTAGTTTTTTGCGTGAATGACGCCCGTGAGCTGCATCAGTAAAAAATCTTTTCTGTTGTGTAATTGTATAGATTTAATATGCAGGTTTTCCATAGGAAGAAACTTCAATGAGACCAATGCTTTCTGCATGTCAGGGCTTGCATGGGCTTCGTTGACGAACTGAATGAGAGGCAATATGTGCTGCATCTTTTCGGTATTTGTATCGTACGCGGCGGTGATGGCATTGATTTCTGTGAGCTCTTTCCTCAGGGCAGTGATTTTTTCATTCACCATTGAAATTTGTGAAATGTGAATGAGAATGTAAACGAGGCTAATGAGTGAGAGCATCAGAAATACCAGAGAGGCATTCGATGCAATGCTTCTAAAGGTATATAAAGTTTTGTATTTTATGGGCAGCAGGTTTTCATTTTTAAGTTCTTGTCCAAATACTATCGCGCACACGGGCACCATGAAATTTTTTAATGTCTCCTCGGAGGCAAGGACACCCGTCGGATAGGTTATGGGTGTTGTTGGAATAATCGTGTTCAAGGGTCCTTCTTTTTTCANNGAGCGGTTCAACAAGTTTGGGAAATTGGTGAAATACATATACCCTGATATTCTGACGCTCTCCTCTCTGATTAAATCATCCGCCGAGCTCAGCGGCAAAACCGTGCTCCCCATGTGGCGTTCAGGAGAATAAGGAATTCCGGATTCAGACGCAATTTCTGCCTGCAGTAACTGACGGTCATGTTCATATTGTCAACATCAAGATCAGTTAAATCGTGGACCGCGGATGACGTCACTCTGATGAAACATAATTGCCCGTTGCGGACGAGAAAAAGGGTCCGGTCTGTTCCTGAAATGAACATGGGGAGCACGGTTTTGCCGCTGTGCTCAGCGGACGATTTAATCAGAGAGGAAAGCGTCAGAATATCAGGGTATATGTATTTCACTGATTTCCCAAACTTGTTGAACCGCTCTATGATTTCAGTAAGTTCAGTATTGTCGACGGCAAAGAAAAATATTTCCCTGGGGCCCTTCTCACCGCTCGTTTTTTCAGAGATAATGCTGAAAAAGTAGGAGAAATCCTTCAAATCCGGAAAGCGTTTTTTTATTTCAGATTCAACGATTTTCTTTAGATATACCGTCTTTGCCGGCGGTGCGGTCATGGTGTCGCTGTAGAATTTTTTGAAGTGACATATCACCGTAAGGTCCGGGAGTTTAGTCGTTTTTAAGAAAGAATCAAACTCCTCATCCTTGAAGACCATAGTCTTTTGCACAACCGTCCTCCCCTTGTGGGAAGAAGCGTACACGACCTTCACAATGGTATCCTCAAAGCTTACGGCTACTTTTTTGTTCACTTTTCTTTCCTGTGACTCCGCTGTTCTTTGCAAGTGAGAATGTGTGCCCTATATACATTGAATTTCTTGCGCTTTCAAGTATTATTCAAGTATTTGCAATTATTTAAGCAAAGATAATTGTGTGCTCTGTTGAAGACATGAGAAATATATGCCGAANNTTCTGTCTAAATATTTCTTGACAAGAAGCTGTGTATTCATACAATTATGAACGGCCATTCAATATATGAATATATATTCTATTAATTGAACAGGGGTTCAAAAATGGAAAAGACAAAAAGAAAAGAAATGGAATTTCAGCTGCGGAGAAGCGAAATCCTTACTACGGCGGTAAAGATATTTGCCTCAAAGGGATTTTACACTACCACCATGGCGGAAATCTCGGATGATTCCGGTTTTGCTATCGGCACACTCTACCAGTTTTTTGAAAGTAAGGAGAATCTTTATACCACGATGATCTGTGAGAAACTGGACATGATGTATTCAGGAATCAGAGAGAAGGTAGACGGGGCTGAACATGCCATAGATAAAATCGAAATGCTGATTAAGTCATATTTTAATTATGTGGAGAACAACATTGATTTTTGCAATCTCTTTATTCGTGGCGAAGGCACAATTCCCTCAGAAGAGAAAACACAGTTGAGGGAAAAGGTAATCAAAGACTATCTCAATCACATGGATTTTATAGAGGGTATAATGCGATTGGGGATGGACACGGCATATTTAAGAGTTTGTGATCCCCGGATAATGGCCTATTCTCTTTTTGGCGTTATACGAGCTCACATTGTTGGTTGGATGCTTGAAAATCACGATTATCCATTGAGCGATAAGGTAGACTGCGTTTTGCAGATTTTTCTGCGCGGAGTCGGAGCGGAGGTGAGGGAATGAATCACCGGAATTTGTTTTTAACTACATGCATTTTCATACTGATTAATATGGTGACGGTGTCCGTATGTTTTGCTGCTGATACGTATTCTCTCGGCGATCTTTATCGTATTGGTTTGGAACGTGCGGAAAGAGTGAAGATATCTGAGGAGGATCTCTATATCGCCGAAAGAGGGAAGGATAAGGCAATGGCCCTTTTACTCCCCAAAGTTTCCGCCTACGGCAATTATACAAAATATACCGAAGATAAACGAAATCCCACAGGCGCATTAATCCAACCGGATAAGAGCACGTTTTGGGGAGTGAGGGCAGACGAGACACTATCCCTGAGCGGACGTGAACTTACCGCACTGGGCATGTCAAGAGACAATATCCTCAAGAACCGATATGACCTTTATGCCGTACGCGAGGGATACCTGATGAATATCGCACTGGCATATTATGATGTATTAAGGGTAAAAAAAGCCCTTGATATCACAGAGTCAAATTTGGAAAGGCTTACCAAATACAGGGATGCAACGCAGAAGAGGCTGAAAGTCGGTGAGGTGACAAAAACGGTTCTTCTTCGGGCCGAAGGTGAACTGTCCGGCGCGCGCTCCGAAAACGTGAAAGTCAAAAATGCTCTGGAGCTCGCAAAGGCAGTTCTTGCGAGAGTTGTAGGAATCAAAAGCGATTCTCAGCTAAAGGAAGAGCTTTCAGAAGACATCGTAATACCGCCTGCGTCTTCTTATCTTGACATGGCATTATCCGGGAGGGCGGATCTCAAAAGTCTTGAAATACAGAAAAAGATGGCCGAAGAACAGGTTCAGTTTACGAAAGGAGCATATTGGCCAACGCTTTCCTTAACAGGGGTATACGCAAAATCCGATCAGTCGCCGGAGACGCCAAGCCTGGTGAAGGAAAGTACTTACGGCTTGGTTACGTTGAATTTCCCGTTTTTCGAGGGAGGCTTGAGAAACGCAGAAGTGAAAGAGGCCCGGGCAAAAGAGAGACAGTCTGTACTCATTTACGAAGACTATAAGAAGTCAATAGAAGTAGAGGTTCAGTTTGCCTATCTC
>JAFNGM010000064.1:19954-35079 GCA_017885225.1 Syntrophaceae bacterium
CATTGCTGGTAACGTCAGAAAGAGACCTGGCGGCGGCTGTATACAATTATCAGGTTGCCATTTTAAAGATGAAAAAAGTGACAGGAACGTTGCTCAAGGCGGTTGCGGGTAATCATTCATAAGAGGAGGAATCATTCATGTCAAGGCACCATTCACGTTCGGGACGGTGTAAATGCATAGTAACGAGCAAATTCAGAATCGCGGCGCTCACTATTTCCCTTTTTCTTCTCGGCTGTATATTCATGAGTTCGGGGTGCGGGAAGCAAGAAGCGAAAGTCCACGAAGAAAAAGTCGTGAATATAAAAGTCGGGGCGGTGGAACAAAAATCCCTGAGACCTTACATAGAGACGATAGGTACTTTGAAACCTTTTGAGGAGGTAATTATAAGCTCTGAAGTGGATGGCATTGTGAAGAATCTCAGGGTCAGTGAAGGATCGCCTGTATCGAAAGGGATGACCCTTGTTGAAATCAATGAAACGGATTATCGTCTTGAGGTAAACAGAGCAGAGGCTGCATTGAGGCAGGCGGAGGCATCCCTGGCCAATGCGAAACTGGAGTATGAAAGAAAAGCTGCTCTTTATAAAGAGGAACTGGTGACCAAACAGCAGTTTGATGATATATCGGCCCGTCAGGCCCTCGCGGAGGGCGAGTTGGACCGGGCCAGGGCAAGCCTTTCCCTGGCGAAAGAAAAACTCTTGAAAACAAAAATTTATTCTCCTTTACAGGGTGCCGTGAGAGAAAAAAAGGTAACAACAGGGGATTATGTAAAAAACGGATCGCAACTCCTGTGGATCGTGAAAGCAGATCCGATTAAATTACAATTTACCGTTCCAGAAAAGGAAGTAGGCAAGCTGAGGAAAGATCAGGATGTCATGTTTAAAGTGGACTCTTTCCCTGATTTCGAATTCAAAGGACGTGTAAACGCAATTTATCCAAGTCTGGAAGAGAGAACGAGGACCCTTCAGGTCGAGGCGCTCGTCCCCAATCACGATGCCAAATTAAAACCGGGCCTCTTTGCCAAGGTGACGCTCTATACGGGCCAGACGAGGGATATCATTGTCGTACCCATCACGGCAGTCCTTTATGAAGATTCAAGGGTTAAAGTCTTTGTTGCGGAAGGAGATCGAGCGAAGGAAAGACCGGTGAAAATAGGTTCTAAGTACGGAGAACATGTTGAAATATTAGAGGGGTTACAAAAGGACGAAACAGTTGTCGTTGTCGGTCAGAACAATCTGGCGGAAGGGGTGAAAATTAATGTGGCTCGCTAATACCTCGATTAAACGCCCTGTGTTCGCGACCATGTTTATCTTGGCCCTGGTCGTTTTAGGGGTAGTGAGTTATCCGGAGATCGGCGTGGACCTCTTTCCCAAGGTTGATTTCCCCATTATTAATATCACCACGACCCTCAAAGGCGCAAGTCCGGAGATCATGGATATCGACGTAACCGACAAGATCGAGGAGTCGGTCAATACCATCAATGGCGTCAAGACAATCACCTCGATGAGTGTGGAGGGCGCATCCGTGGTGACGGTGGAGTTTGTTCTGGAGCGGGACATTGATCTTGCCGTCCAGGATGTGAGGGAAAAGATATCTGTGATACGCTCCAAACTGCCGACGGATATTGATGAACCTATGATCGAAAAGGTCGACCCTGATGCCAACCCCGTGCTCTGGCTCAATCTCGTGGGGAAAAGACCCATACGGGAACTTTCTACCTATGCCGACGAGGTACTGAAGGAGAAACTGCAGCGGATCAACGAAGTGGGAGCTATCCGGATGTACGGCTTNNGCCCCCGGCGATATCATGCAGGCCCTGCAGAGAGAGAATCTCGAGCTCCCGGGGGGGCGCATCGAGAGTATTTCCAAAGAGTATGAAGTGAAAATCAAGGGGGAATTTTCCAGGGTACACGATTTCAATGATCTCGTCGTGACCTATTACAACGGCGCGCCGGTGAGGATTCGGGATATCGGAAAAGCCGAGGATGGGATGCAGGAAAAGCGAACCGTTGTGAGGTTCAACGGCGTATCGGCGGTTGGCCTGGGCATACAGAAACAGTCGGGAACCAATACGGTGGAAGTGGTAAACCGTGTCAAAAAGGAGCTGGAAAATATCAAAAAAACCCTGCCGCCGGGTATGGAGATCGGTATCGCCTTCGACCAATCCACCTTTATCAACAGATCTATTAATGAAGTACAGCACCACCTGATATTCGGCGGTTTCCTTGCCGTCCTTGCCGTGTTTATTTTTTTGCAAAATGTGAGGACGACGCTCATAAGCGCCGTGGCGCTTCCCGTCTCGGTGATCGCGACCTTCGCGCTGCTCCGGGCGTTTGGTTTTACCTTCAACAACATGACCATGCTGGCCCTCTCGCTCTCTATCGGCATCCTCATCGACGATGCCATAATCGTCATCGAAAATATCCATCGCCATATCGAGGATGGAATGGCCCCCGCGGAAGCAGCCTCCTTTGCTACCTCCGAGATAGGGCTTGCCGTCATGGCCACGACGTTTGCCATCGTCGCCATCTTTCTTCCCGTTGCCTTTATGAAAGGTATAATAGGAAGGTTTTTCCTCCAGTTTGCCCTTACGGTGGTCTTTGCCGTTCTCGTCTCCCTCATCGTTTCTTTTACGTTAACCCCCATGATGGCATCGATTTTTCTCAAGGTGCACGAGAAGAGCGCAGAGAGCACTCCGGCAAGCCCGTCGCGATTTGCTCCTGTCTTTAAGATTCGGGACTGGTGGGAGAGAGGGTATAAAAGAACGGAGACGTTATATCGGGGACTTCTCGATGTATCACTCCGCCACCGGGGATTGGTAATCTTCTTGGCTTTTGTGTCCGTTGTGGTGAGTATCTTCGTGGTCATGGTGATGGGGAAGGAGTTTGTACCCCCGGAGGATCAGAGCAGGTTTATTGTGCGCCTCGAGGCCCCTGTCGACTACTCTGTAGATCAGGCCGATGAGATGTTCAGCAAAGCGGAGAATATTGTCAAAGAAACACCGGAAGTCGTGTCTGCATTATATATTCAGGGGTACGGGCGCACCGTGCAGATAAACAAAGGGATTCTCCTTATCAGCTTGCAGAAGAAATCGGAAAGAAAAAAGAGCCAGGAGCAGATCAAAAGGGAACTGAGGCGGAAGTTTTTAGAGATACCGGGTCTCAAAGGTACCGCAGAGGATATTTCACTTGTCGGCGGCGGTGTGAGAAACGTCCCGATTCAATACAGCATCCGAGGACTCGATCTTTCCTCGCTCCAATCCTATACACGGCAGATCGTAGCCGAATTTTCCAAGCTTCCCGGAATAGTGGATGTTGATACGTCACTTGAAGCGGGGAAACCGGAGCTGAAAGTTTTCATAGACCGTGATAAGGCAGCCGACCTGGGTGTGAGTGTGGCCTCAATTGCTGAGGCCGTGAATCTCCTGATCAGTGGCGAAGTGGATGTGACTAAATATAAGGATGAACAAAGGGGGAGGCGCTATGATGTGCGCGTAAGGCTCAATGCCGCGGACCGCACCAATCCCGATGATCTGGGAAATATTTATGTCCGGGCAAAAGATGGAAGGCTTGTACAGCTTGCCAATCTCGTGCGGATTCAGGAGGGGGGAGGTCCCAGCGTCATCAACCGCGTGGACCGGCAGCGCGCCATCAACATCTTCGCGAGCCTCGAGGGAAAACCGATGGGACAGGCCATCAGTGAACTCAATGCCATATCGGCAAAGGTGTTGCCCCTGGATTACATACCCAAATACAAGGGCATGGCGGAAACAATGGGAGAATCATTTCAGTACCTCATGTTTGCCTTGATCCTCGGCATTGTGATGGCCTATATGATCCTTGCCGCTCAGTTCGAGAGCTTCCTCCACCCTGTCACGGTGCTTCTCTCCATGCCCCTGTCTTTTATCGGTGCCTTCGGAGCACTGTTGCTGACGGGAAAAACGCTCAGCATCTTTAGCTTTATCGGGCTTATCCTGCTGATGGGTTTAGTGAAGAAGAACGCGATCCTTCTTGTGGATTATACCAATACGTTGAGAGAGAGGGGCATGCCGAAGAAAGAGGCCATTCTCCAGGCCGGACCGGTGAGACTGAGGCCTATCCTGATGACCACTTTTGCAATGGTTTTCGGTATGCTTCCCGTGGCCTTGGCGTTAGGGGAGGGTGCGGAAACGCGCTCACCCATGGGTATTGCCGTCATCGGCGGACTCCTTACCTCACTCTTTCTGACACTTGTCGTTGTGCCTGTAGCCTACGATCTCTTTGATGATTTGCGAGAAATAATGAAGGGAGAGAAAAAGATCAGGTTCTTACGGTGGAAAAAAGAAATAAAATGATAACTGATCTGATAAGAAAGTTGAAGAAGGAACCTCCAAGGGCAGGCGCGAAGGCGTTCGTTCTTCCCGTTGAGGAGTGCATCTAAAGGAGCATATAAAATTTCCGATTGTTATATCATCACTGAAAAAATTCTTATCATTTTCATAATATTTAGTAGAATTTGGCTAAAATAGTTGATATTATAAATTGATACGTTATAGTGTGCCGCAGAGGCGCATAGTTCCCTAAAAGAAGTGCCCTGGCATATCAGACACTGGCAGGCGAAGAATCACAAGATAACACGATGAAAAAACATATCAAATCAGGCATTACGGATATCGCAATCGGGATTGTACTCACCCTCATCACGCTCGCTGCGGTCTATTTCGAATGGATTCCCACGCAATTTCTCGAATGTAAGATGTATGACGTAGGTTCGAACATCAAGGAGAAGAATGTTCAGTCTCCCGTGGTGATTGTAGGCATTGACGATGAGAGTATTGCAAATATGGGGAGATGGCCTTGGCCACGGGGATACGTCGCCCAGATGATAGAGCTTATGCACAGGTATG
This sequence comes from Syntrophaceae bacterium, assembly GCA_017885225.1. Lineage (GTDB taxonomy): Bacteria > Desulfobacterota > Syntrophia > Syntrophales > UBA2185 > UBA2185. The sequence continues at coordinate 24,837 of JAFNGM010000064.1, forward strand.
AAGCGAAGGTAATAGGGGTAAATTTCATTTATTCAGAAAATGATTTCAATCAGGGCTTGCTTGCGGTGCGTGAGCTTGTCAGGAATATTGAGAATGACCCGGGTCTTTTGAAAAACAAGCTGGTTGGAGAAATTCACGCTTCCCTTAAGGAGTCGGAAAAAAAACTGGATAATGATGCGATTCTCTCCTCATCCATCGGAGAAAGCAAAAAGGTGGTATTGCCGCTTGTCTTTATACTGGGCAGTTCCATGGCAGCCGAAGGTTCCGATGTGCCCGAGTACCTGAAACAGAATTCTTTGCAGGTCTCACATCGTGAGAGCGGAGTGAAAGCGAGAGGAATTATCCCGCCCATACCTGATTTCGCGACAAAGGCTCTCGCGCTTGGGCATATCAATGTTATTGCCGATACGGATGGAACAGTGAGAAGTGAACCTCTGATGATATATTATGAAGGGCGGGCCTATCCATCCTTTGGGCTGCAACTGATCTTAAAATATTTGAACTACGATATTAAGGACGTAAGTATCGCGAAGGGAGTGGAGTTTGGGAACACTCATGTTCCCACTTATGATAAGAATAAAATGCTGATCAGCTTCAGCAAGGCTTTTCCGTATTTCTCCTTCTATGATGTGATCAGCAACAAGGTGCCTCCCGATGCATTCAAGAATAAAATTGTCATAATTGCCCAGAGTGCCATCGGCCTCGGTGCAATGCAAGTTACGCCGATAGGACCTAATGTGCCGTCATGGGGTATTATAGCAAATGTCGTTGATAATATTCTCTCCAATAATTATATCGTACGACCCGAATGGTCCTTTCCTCTGGAAATTGGGGTTATCATCCTTTTTGGCGCTTTTCTGGCACTTGCCATACCAAGACTGAAAGCCAAAATCAGCGCCGTCGTATCGTTGATTATTCTCTTAATCTGGCTTGGTGCAGGAGTGTATCTCCTGATCAATTACGGATACTGGATTAAGATTGTTCATCCCCTCCTGCTTCTCCTTATCGGATATATTATAATAGTATCGAAGGGCTACTTTTTTACGGAAAAAGCGAAAGAGCGCATCGAGGCGGATAGTGTTGAAACGAATAAAATGCTGGGACTTTCGTTCCAGGGGCAGGGTATGTTGGACATGGCCTTCGAAAAATTCAGGAAATGTCCGGTCGAGGATGAAAAGGTGAAGGAGTTGCTTTATAACCTTGGTCTCGATTTTGAAAGAAAAAGGATGTTTAACAAAGCGGTGGCCGTGTATGAGCATATCGCGCACGCGGGAAGATATAAAGATATTGAGGATCGGACGAAAAAACTAAGAGCAGCGGGAGAAACTTTCATATTCGGGTTGGGCGGTGCGAAAAAGGACGCCACTCTGCTTGTTGATAGTGCGCAAACAAAGCCAACGCTGGGTCGCTATGAAATTGCGAAGGAACTCGGGCGGGGCGCCATGGGAACGGTATATTTGGGCAAGGACCCCAAGATCAACCGGGAAGTGGCCATAAAGACCTTGAGATATGAAGAGATCGATGAAGATCAGCGTGCAGAGGTGAAAAAGCGATTTTTCAGAGAGGCTGAGGCCGCGGGGAAACTTTCTCACACCAACATCGTCACTATTTATGATGTGGGAGAAGATTACGACCTTGCCTATATGGCGATGGAGCTGCTTGACGGAACTGACCTGACACAATACTGCCAAAAGGAAAGTTTATTACCTCATCGCGATGTCATGAAGATCATCTCATCGGTAGCTCAAGCCCTCGATTATGCCCATGGCAATGGAGTTGTTCACAGGGACATTAAGCCCGCAAATATTATGGTGCTGAAAAGCGGCGACGTAAAAGTCACGGATTTCGGAATTGCCAGGGTAATGGCGACATCAAAGACGCAGACAGGTGTAATATTAGGTACCCCGAGCTATATGTCGCCGGAACAGATAGCAGGGCAAAAAGTGGATGGCCGTTCCGATCTTTTTTCCCTTGGTGTTGTCTTCTATGAACTGCTTACGGGTGAAAGGCCGTTTCAGGGAGACAGCATTGCCACCCTCATGTTTCATATCACCACATCGCCGCCTGCTCCGTTAAAAGAAATAATGCCGGATATCCCGGAGCGATTGGTTTCTATGCTGGAAAAGTTGCTTGCCAAGGACAGGGAGATAAGATACCAGCAAGGTCGTGAGCTTGTTCGGGATCTCGCTGAGTGCATGAATCCTTAGGAGACGCCATTGAATATTCTTGTGAATGGGAAAACGGATAAAGGACGTGTGAGAGCCAACAACGAGGATAATTTGTACCTTGATGAGAAGGGAGGACTCCTTGTCGTGGCGGATGGCATGGGGGGACATGCGTCTGGAGAAATCGCGAGCAAAATTGCCGTCGATGTAATCAGGGACTACTTTAACGCGGTGAAAGAGGACAGGGCGGCACTGGTGGGAAAATACCGGGAAGAATATTCTGAAACGACAAATCATATCAGCTCTGCCGTAAACCTTGCCAACGTGGCCATATATGAAGCGGCAAAGAGCAATTCCGCGTGGCAAGGAATGGGAACCACGGTCGCGGCGGCGTTGCTGAATGGGAATAGACTCAGCGTCGCCCATGTGGGAGACAGCAGGGTGTATCTCGTCAGGGCCGCTCACATTGAACAGTTGACTGATGATCATTCAGTGGTCTATGAGCAGGTAAAGCGTGAGCTGATAACAAAAGAAGAAGCACAAACGTCGGAGATGAAACATCTGTTAACAAGAGCCCTCGGTTCATCATCAGAGGTGGAGGTGGATGTCGATGAGTTGACTCTGGCGGGTGGCGATATTCTGTTACTATGTACAGACGGTCTCAATTCCATGGTTTCCGATGATGATATTCTCTCTGCCGTCGTGTCAACACACGACCCTGCGACGGCATGCGAAACGCTTGTCAATATGGCCAACAATAACGGTGGTAAAGATAACGTAACGGTTATTACAGGATATATGAGAAAAAAATGCTGGTATTCGTTTTTATTAAACATCAAGGAATGGTTCAGGAGGTAAAATATGGCAAAGGTTTTACTGAAATTTAAAGAAGCCGTGGTAAAAGAGATACCGCTTGATGAGGATTTTATCACTATCGGGAGAAAGCCGGAAAATGGCATAGTTATTGACAATCAAGCGGTGTCCGGACGCCATGCTCAGTTCAAGAAAGAAGGTGATTCTGTATTCATCGAGGATGCGAACAGCCTTAACGGTACGTATGTGAATGGCCAGAAAATTCAGAAATGTGAATTGTATAACGGCGATGTCATCCTGATCGGCGTTCATACTCTTGAAATCATATCTGATAAAATCAGGGATACAGACTCAAAAAGCTTTGCCGTACGGGGCCGTTCCATGGATGAAACGATGGTGATTGCTCCGCAAGACCAGAAGAAGATACTGGCCGCAGTTGATAAAGGGAAAGTCGATGTCATAGGAGGTTTCCTTGTCATTGAAGGCTCGACTGACAGGAGGGACTACCTCCTGAAAGAGAGAGTCACCACTATCGGGAAAGAGGACGCCGCCGGGATTCGTTTGAAAGGTTTTTTTGCCCCTAAGGTGGCTGCCCTCGTGAACAGAAGGAAAGAGGGATATTTTATTACGCCTGCGGGAGGAAAGTCGCTTAAGGTAAACGGTCAGGAAGTTGATACAAAGCATGATCTGAAAGACGGTGATATCATAGAGACCAGCGGCCTTAAGATGCAGTTCTATATAAAAGAGTAAATTACCAATGGCAAAAGAGACCGTTACGAGAAGGCAAAAAGATATAGCTCGAGTGCTGCGTGAAAAGAATCGGCTACGCAAGGGTCTCACGAAAAAGACAAAAAAGAAATAGCGCATCCAGGAATTCTGGCAGGTAGATTATTTATACATTTATTAAAGGTGCTCTGTCTTCTGCTTTACGGAAAGGAACGAGCACCTTTTTTAGTCATTCGCACGTATAGTGATTATGAATGATGCACATTTGTTTAAAATGATATTAACCCACGCGGATATAAGACAAATCGAAAAAGAGGGGCTGAGCGTTGATCAGGTGCTGGCGCAGATCGAACTTTTCAAGAGAGGCGCCTTTCCGGTCACATTGAACAGGCCTTGTACTATAAACGATGGGATTGTAGCCATTCCCGAAGGGAATCTGAACACGATAACGGCATTATATGAAGCGGAAGTCCGGAAGGGGAGAATGCTGAAATTCGTGCCTGCATCCGGCGCTGCAAGCCGCATGTTTAAAGACTGGTATAGATGTTTTGAAGAAGGCGGTTTTGAATCCCAAGAAGCAGGTGCGGCATTCATCATCAGCGTGAAGAAATACGCTTTTTTTAATGATTTGCTTGATGCGATCTCCCGTAAAGGTGAAGATATTACACAGCTCATAGAGGCAAAGAGAATGCCCGAAATATTGGAGTATGTGTTGACATCGAAAGGGTTGAATTATGGAAATCTGCCGAAGGCACTTCTGAAATTTCATGTATACCCGGATGGCAATCGAACCGCCCTCGAAGAGCATCTCGTAGAGGCAGCCCTCTATGTAAAAGATGCACACAAAATATGTCGTCTCCATTATACGGTTTCCGAAGAGCATCAGAAACAAGTAGAAGAGTATCTGTTACAGATTAAAGAACCCTATGAAAAATATTATGAGGTAAAATATGACATCATTCTCTCCTGCCAGAAATCCTCAACCAATACTGTCGCGGTAGATTTGGATAACCGTCCGTTTCATGACCAGCAGGGAATGCTTGTGTTCAGACCCGGGGGACATGGGGCGCTTCTTGAGAATTTAAATGGTATTGACGGAGACATAATTTTTTTAAAAAATATTGATAATGTGGTTTCTGACAGATTAAAACCGGCCACAATATTGTATAAAAAGATTTTGGGGGGTTATCTCATATCCCTTCAGAACGAGATATTCCGTTATCTGCGAATGTTAGTGAAGGAAGATCCAGGCGAAGATACGATAGCGGAGATAGAATTGTATTGTGAGAAGATGCTTCATATTGTGTTCCCGCCTGGGTTTAAACATTTGCCTCTGCGGGAGAAACGCATTTTTATTTTTAATAAGCTGAACAGACCTATTCGGGTATGCGGCATGGTAAAAAATGAAGGAGAACCAGGAGGAGGACCTTTCTGGGTGAACGAGGAAGACGGTACACAATCTTTACAAATCATCGAAGAATCACAGATAGATTTACGTGAAAAAGAACAGAAGGCCATCTGGAAATCAGCAACGCATTTCAATCCTGTCGATCTTGTATGCGGGGTGAAGGATTATCGTGCCCAGAAATTCAATCTCCCCGAGTTTGTAAATGAAAAGGCATATTTCATATCACAAAAATCCGAGAAGGGCAGGGATCTCAGGGCTCTTGAGCTTCCAGGTCTGTGGAATGGCTCCATGGCTGCCTGGAATACTATTTTCGTGGAAGTGCCCATCGATACGTTCAATCCTGTGAAGACAGTCTATGATTTGCTGAGGCCGCAGCATTTGGCCTGACAAAAGTCTCATATCATCCGCTGTTCAGCGTCTTCTCTCTGTGCCGCTTTTATCCTGATAGTCTGTGAGCTATCTCCTTTCCTGCACACAACAACAACGTCCTCATCTTTTGGGGCATCACTATAAAGGGCGCAGAGAGACGCGGCATAGTGGACTGTCGTATCATCGCTTTGAGAGGGAACGAGAACGGTCGGTCCGGGAAACTGTGCCATATGAATTAAGACGTCCTCTCCCGTGGACAATCTCTCGAGCGACTCGTTTTCAAAGCTATTCCGCCCGACAATAATTCTGGACGCATCATTAATACGAAAGTGTCTGCCATGTTTCAGGAGTTCTATATCCCTTGTCAGGAAATTCCTGTGATACGCAAAAAGGTCCCTCAGCCTTTTTGTAAACATGGGATCGGTGAGCAGGCATCCTCCCGCAGGCGCGGCGTAACCGGTGATACCATAACGCTGTGCGAGTTCAATCTGGTTTTTTCTGCTTCTTCCCCGGATGGCCAGGAGTCTTTGACGGTCCACTTTACCCTCAGTTTCAAGCTTCGTTTCAGGGAGAAGCTTTGCGCTCAAAGGTCTTATAATGTAATCCTGGTACCCTGAATTTTTCGCAACGACATGAAGGGACTGTTTCGTTTGGGACATGGGGCGCTGGCCGAGAACTTCCCCCGTGAATATGAAATCCGCCCTCGTATCTTTCATTATACCGCCGGCAATTTTCAGCATAAGCGTATGACAATCTATGCATGGATTCATATTCTTTCCGTATCCATACTTAGGAGCCTTCAAAATCTCCAGATGTTCTTCCGTGATGTCTATTATTGTGAGGGTGAGACCGATTATCTTTGCTGCAGCCTTGGCCTTTTTCTCACCAAAAAAAGGGGTTTTAAATGTGACCCCCAGAACTTCAATACCCTGTTCCAGAATGACCTTTACGGCAAGGGTGCTGTCAAGACCTCCGGAAAATAATGAGATTCCTTTTACTTTCAATAACGATTCTTCTCCTTTTTTGTTGCTCAAAGGATTCGAGGGTTCCATATTTAACTACCATGAACAATGCACGTAAATCCTTGATACCGTGAATCCCGAACGCGATGACAATGATCTCGGAGGCGTGTCTCAATATTTGACAATGGTTATTTCCCGCTTATTGTGAAGCAGACTATAGATATCCCGATCGATATCGAATTCAGTCAGATAGATATGCCCTTTATCGCGTGCTGTTTTAAAGGCAGGGAAACTGATGCGGGCCTTTGGGTAATCGGTCTTTTCAGGAAATGAGAATATAAAGTTATCATATGAAAAGGGGATATTTATCGACTGTAAAACCTTTCCAATAACGGATTTTAGAGGTTCTCCATCTTCAAATATGACGACTTCCGTTCCTCTGGTTCGTAAATTGTCTATGTATTGCTGGGGGATTCTCTTGGAGTGAAATATGATGTGTGTGTCCCCCTTTTTTACAAGGAGGTCGATTTTCATGGATAGGTTAAAACCTTCTTTGCCTGTTTCAAATACAGTGAACTCAGAATCTTTCACTGCGCGGTAACCCAATAAAAGAAGAAGTGCATCGGCAAGTTCTACGTTTGTTCGTGAGGGGAGGCTGGATAACTGGGGCAATGCATATTTTTCATCCGGCGCACTCATCACACCTTGACCATCCAGGATTTCCGTAATCATCGTGCCGCTTTTTTCTGCGTATGCAATGAGTTTTCTGGGTAAGAGCTCAGAAATATCCTTGATAAAGGACAACCCCTGTGAATACGATTTATCAGAGGCGTTTTTCTTTGTAATCAGCCAGTCCAGAGCAAGAGTTGTCCGTGGAGTTTCTCCGATGAGGTGGGGGTTTGTACTTTTTGCCATGGTATATTCACGTGATGAATCAACAATTTTCTTAATAATGGTTGCGGTACCGTCAAAATTGTTGACTTTTACGAAATTATAATTTTTCCAGCTCGCGTGGATGATATTTTTGAGGGAATCCGGTATCTGATCGGAAAAATCCAGGAGAATCCTACTTCCATCATCAAGTTCAGCAACTGGTATCGCGGAACAGTCAACAGTTACCTGGCCTGCTTTAGGGATGGGGATATAGTATTTCCCCGATGTTATGAGACTTCCCTTCATGCGGCTGATTACGTGTCCGATTATTGCAAGACGGGTTTCCGGCACCATAACCTGTTTTTCTTTCAATTCATCTTTGATGAGCGGGGACGACTCCGCCTCTGACGCCTTCTTCTCTTGCGTGGTAAGTACAATGCCTCTTCGCGGCAGCCGCAGCGCATGCCCAGGATAAATCAGGTCATAGTTCTTGATAGTGGGATTGAGCCGTTTAATGTCATTTACGGTTCTTCTTAGCTCATATGGTGCAACATGTAATTGCCGGATGGCAATCCTGGTGATGGAATCACCTTTCTTTATTATATAATCCGTTGATCCTTCGCGGTGCGGAGTTATGTCGGGGAGATATATGATGTCGCCGGGTTCTATTTTATCTACATCTTTAATGTGTGGATTCAGAGCCTTTATTATGGTATGTCGGCCCGAGGTTATGCCGACTTGTGTACGCAGGATGTCGAAGAGCCATTCACCTTTTTTCACCACATAGGGACGTTTCTTTGACAGAGAGGTCGCTGTTTTTCGAAATTCGATATGAGCTGTTTCGTCCTTCGCCTGGATTATTTCGAAGGTCCCTGAGAGAAAGACACACGATATAAAAATAANNCTGTGAATCGAAGAATCTTCATAGAAATACCTCACCGTATCGGGCGCACCCTCGATATGTGAATCCGGCAGCGAGCGCACGAGTAACATTATTATTCCTTAAGGATCGAAGATTCTCCGCAGATTACTGAGGAGAGCTTCAATTGTATTTTAAAAGGGTAGCATAATTAGAGTAAGGTGCAAAGTAAAAAATCTCAATATCATTGAGCCTGTCCGGTTGATTGTGGGGGTTAAATATCAGATGCAATCCGTACTTTTACAATATCACCGGTTGCAAGAAATATAATACATGATATAATCTAATAATTACATTACTCATGGGAGCAGATAGTAATTTGTATGGAAAATCATCAAGCTTTCATAAAAGAAATGCAGACAAGATTTGAAAAGAAGGTAAAAGAAAACGAAATATCGCTGCTGGAGTACTGGAAGTCACATCTTGATAAATTGCTCAGCATGAAGCCTGAAGGGGTTGCCTCGCTCCAGTTGCAAATAAAGAAAATTACAGATATGATGGAAAACAGGGTTAAAATATTAAAAAAGGGATGAAATGAGGGATATCGCGAATTTTTTATTTGAGGTTGGTATGTTGAAGAAAACCCCCAGAACGGGTTTTCGTTTTTTAGGTTCCGGTTGCGAATCAGTGGCCGAACATGTATTGAGAACCATATTCATAGGATATACTTTAAGCAAGCTTGAAGCTGATGTTGATGAACTGAAGGTGCTGAAAATATGTCTTGTCCACGATCTTCCTGAAGCGAGGACCGGGGATATGAACTATATGTACAAAAAATATGTGACCGTAAATGAGGAGAAAGCCGTCAGGGAACTCACGGAAACCCTTTTTTTTGGGGACGAGGTGAAAGCCGCCATTCATGAATTTAATGAAAAAAAGACAAAAGAGTCGCTCATTGCACATGATGCCGACCAGCTCTCTCTTATTCTTCAACTGAAAGAATACGGAGATTTGGGGAACAAATATACAAAAGACTGGATTGAATTTGCACGCAAGCGGCTCTGTACGGATACAGCGAAAAAACTTGCAGATAGTATTATTGCTACAGATTCATCACAATGGTGGTTTAAAGATAAAAGCAACTGGTGGATTAATGGAGGCAGCGACAACATTACATAGCGAAGCTTTCCACTCACAGGAGAGTCATTCTGCAGAACTCGTAAATAATCATGTCCTATTCCATTGCATGGATGGTCACGCAGTGACCATTATCATACTCTTAAAAGATCCTGCCCGAGGTGTTCCGCTGCACATTTTACGCTGAATTTTCGCCTTTTAATGTTTTCATCCTGCTTGACAGTACTATAAAAATACCCTACATTATCGCCGTTTTTAGGAGACTGCCGGAATGCCTCTCCTGGGGCGGGAATGAAGAGCGATGCAGTTTTTATAGGCGTATGAAGGGTGTTGCCCTATTAAGGCATTCACGGTGGATCTTTGTCACTCAGCTCTCGGTTAAGGAGAAAGACACACAATGGCTACAAAGAGAAAGAGAAGAACAGATGAGATAAAAGTAAAGAAGAAGAAAAAACGTATGAGGAAGTCTTTTCTTTTTTTGATCGTTCTTTCCATTATCGCATTCTTGGTGCTTTTCTTTGTAATCCTCTTCGAATATGTATTTCCGCCAACGAAAGGCGGTGTCGCAAAAAAGGAAAAACAGGAGGTGTTTCTCTATTTTGCTGATGCGAATGAGCGGTTTCTCGTTGCGGAAAAAAGGTATGTTCCGAAAGAGGAAAGTATGGAAGGCCAAGCGAGGGAAATCGTGAAAGCGCTGCTTGATGGCTCCAAGACGAAACTTGTGAATACGTTCCCGGAAAAGGTTTCCCTCGAGAGCATCAGAATAGATGATAAAAGCACGGCACATGTAAGTTTCGATAATAAATTAATTCAATTGCATCCCGGAAGCAGTGCCAGTGAAATGATAACGATATATTCACTGACAAATACGCTGGTCCGCAATGTCAATGGTATTAGAAGAGTAAAATTGCTGATAGATGGAAAGGAAGTG
>JAFNGM010000064.1:35145-37273 GCA_017885225.1 Syntrophaceae bacterium
ATTATACAAAATGGGCGAAGTTCATAATGGTGAAGCCACCATGGATTGGATGCCCCAGGAGCAGGAGAGGGGGATTACCATAACATCCGCCGTTACGGCGTGCACGTGGAATAATCACGAGATTCAGATTATTGACACCCCCGGTCATGTTGATTTTACCATGGAAGTTGAGCGCTCTCTCAGAGTGCTGGACGGAGCGTTAGTGGTGTTTTGTGCAGTCGGCGGTGTGGAACCCCAATCGGAAACGGTCTGGCACCAGGCGGATAAGTATGGGGTTCCCAAGATCGCCTTTATCAATAAAATGGACAGAATAGGTGCAGATTATTTTGGTACTGTGAAAACTATGAGCGAGAGGTTTAACTCAAGACCTTTGCCTATACAAATACCCTTTGGTCAGGAGGAACATTTTAAGGGAATAATAGATTTAATCAAAAAGAAAGCAGTTACATGGGATGACACCAAACTGGGCTTATCTTTCACCGTTGCGGAAATTCCGGCTGACATGTCTCAGGAGGTCAGCGAGTACCGGGAGAAGCTGATAGAATCCCTTGCCGAGATGGATGATTATATTGCAGAAAAATATATAGAAGGGACCGAAATTACGGATAAAGAAATGATTCAGGCGATAAGGCAGGCAACAATTTCCCTGAAAGCGGTTCCGGTTATGTGCGGCACTGCTTTGAGAAACAAGGGTATCCAGCCGTGCCTTGACGCGATTGTCCATTTTCTGCCATCACCGGAAGATGTCCCTCCGGTGAAGGGTATCAATCCAATGAACCACCAGGAGGAGATACGACTGAGCAGCGACGACGAATCCCTTGCTGCCCTTGCGTTCAAAATCATGCAGGATGAAGGAAGAAAATTGACTTATCTGAGGGTGTATTCGGGACAGATCAAGGCAGGTGATGAAATATACAATGCCAGCATTGGGAAGAAAGAGAAAATCGCCCGTCTCTTGAAAATGCACGCGAATAAACGGGAAAGGATTGAAAGGTGCGGAGCAGGAGGGATTGTTGCCATTATGGGCCTCAAAGATACAACCACGGGAAATACGATATGCGATGAGTTACATCCCATACTCCTTGAACCAATTGAGTTCTATGAGCCCGTGATAAGTCAGGCTATTGAGGCCAAGACCCCGGCAGACCAGGAAAAGCTGGTTGTGGCGTTGGCAAAGCTCATGGAAGAAGATCCTACGATCAAGGTAAATTACAATGAAGAGACGGCCCAAACAGTTGTTTCAGGGATGGGGGAACTTCATCTGGAAATCCTCATTGACAGGCTGCAGAGAGAATTTAACGCACGTGTCAATGTCGGGAAACCCAGGGTCGTATTTAGAGAAACCATTCAAAAAAGAATTGAGATTGATGGGATTTTTGACAAGGAGCTCGGTGAAAGAAAACATTACGGCCATGTTCGATTATTGCTTGAACCTAAAAGCAGAGGGGGCGGCAATGAGCTCGTGCAAAAAATCGATGAAAAAGTAATTCCTGCAGAATACCATACTGCTATTGAGGACGGTGTGGGAGAAGCCACCCTGAGCGGCGTGGTAAGCGGCTACCCCATCGTGGATGTAAAAGTCACAATCACGGGAGGATCCTTTAGAGATGGTGAATCTACCACACTTGGTTATAAAATAGCGGCATCATCGGCAGTTAAAAATGGGTGCCTGCATGCTGATCCTATTTTACTTGAGCCGATCATGATGGTAGATATTATCACTCCCGGAGAATTTATGGGTGAAGTTATCGGGGATATAAATGCAAGGCGGGGAGAGATTCAAGCTATCGCCGCGAAAGGAACCATAAGCGAAATAAAGGCCAGGGTTCCTCTGAAGGAAATGTTCGGATATTCAACGGATCTCCGTTCTGCAACTCAGGGTCGGGCTGTGTTCTCCATGCAATTCCATGCATATGATAAGACCTAATATGCGAAGGCAGAGGGTTATCTGCGTGTCGGTCGTGTTAAAGTTTTTCAGAGGCTTATACAGGGAGCGTTTTGTACAGATCGCCATGGCGATTCTGAGTGTTATATTTTTAAGTTCCCTCTGTGTGTATTATTTTGAAGGAGAGACGGGGGATGCGAATATTGGTTCTCTGTGGGATGGTATTTGGTGGGCTGTGGTAAC
>JAFNGM010000064.1:37278-55758 GCA_017885225.1 Syntrophaceae bacterium
TTGATGTCGCTCTTTACCGCGACAATAGCGTCCATATTTGTCGAGAAAAAAATTAAGGAGGGGAGGGGGTTGGAAATTGTGAAAGAAAAAGACCACATTGTCATATGTGGCTGGAATCAGTATACCGAAGAAGTGCTCCAGGTCCTCACGACACACGGTACTATGGCAAATACCCCTATAATTCTTATAAGCGAACTCTCTGTAGATGATGTTGATTCTCTTAGGCTCAAGTATGATAACTACAATCTGAGATTTCTCAGAGGTAATTATGCTCATGAGGATGTTCTCTTAAGAGCCAATATCGCCAAGGCAAAATTTGCCTTAATCCTGGCGGACACCGCGGGAAATCATCCCAAAGACAGAATTGATGAGCGAACCACCTTGGCTTCCCTGACAATCAAGTCTATCGCTCCCAGCATAAAAATTATTGCTGAAATTCTTGACGGTGAAAACAAACCGCATTTGAAGAGGGCGAATGTTGATGAGATTATTGTGAGAGGCGAAAATATAGGAGCTCTCTTGGCCAGCGCCATAAATTCCCCCGGATTGCCGAAGATATTTTCAAGTCTGCTGTCCCTAGGGGATGGGAATAAATTGTTGAGAGTGGAAATTCCGCGTACCTTTATTGGAAAAACCTTCAAAGAATTGTCTTCATTTTATCGGGAAAAACAGCATGCTATTCTGATCGGGCTTGTAATGGAAAAGAAAGTGATGACATTGGAAGATCTTCTTTCCGATGATACATCCGTTATTGATAAATTCATCAAAGAGAAGATTAAGGAATCGAGGAGAGACATATTCTCTAAAAAAGAGGAAACACAATTTGTCATAAATCCAGATGACGGATACATTATTAACGATGGGGAATTTGCAGTGATACTTTCACGGGTCGTTTCTGTGAAGTGACGTGAAAAATCGACTGTCGAGGAAACTCTATAAGAATTAATAAGTAAAAATAGTGCGGAGAAAAGAAACACCCGCTTCTTGTTATCAAAAAAATGCGAGATAAATCTATGGATGAAGACATTACCATATTTCAGGAGATCACCCTTTTTAAGAATCTGACTCCAGATAAGATACGAAAGATAACAAATATTTTACGGAAGGTTTCTTTTTTAGCGGGTGAAATAATCATGCGAGAGGGCGATGTCGGAGATACTATGTATATCATGCAGGAAGGAACCGTTGAAGTGGTAAAAAGCCTCGTCATGGGCGATGAAGAGAGTGATAAAAACAAGGTCTTTACCAGATTGGACGGTACGCAGCATGCGGTGTTTGGCGAGATTGCTCTCCTGGAGGAACTTAAAAGGACAGCCACAATAAAGGCTATTACAGATTGTGTGTTATATGAAATTAAAAAAGATGATTTCCTTCGGCTTGCTGAGGAGGATCATGAGATTGGTTACAGGATCTTATTGAATCTGTCTCGGATTGTAAGCGCGAGATTAAGAAAAGCGGATGAAGACACCGTTAAACTTACAACGGCGCTTAGCGTTATATTGCACGAAGTTTAATTGTGAGAGAAGGATCAGATTCGATGGCAGCAATTGATAATGAGAATGATTATTTAAAAGTTTCTGCAGCGCCGCTGTTGGATAAAGACAAATTGTTGAAAAGCATATTTCGTATCAGTAATTTTCTCACCGCACCATCCAATGTGGATGAAATCATGGCGAAAATATTAGACGAAGTCATAGAGACCATGGGTTTCGACATGGGGATAATTCGTCTGGTTGATGATACGAAACAATATTTGGAAACAAAAGTGGTGAAAAATTATAATCCCTACGAGACGAAAACGGCCTTTTCCGTTGCGCTGAATATTCATGAGCATGATTGCCTGTCGACAAAAGTAGCAAAATCAGGCCTCCCTATCGCCATTGAAGATATGAATACCGATCCCAGGATCACCGAGACCGATCGCATGCTTACAAAGGTTTATGACAGGGGTTCTATTATATGCGCACCCTTGAAGATCGGCGATGAAGTGATTGGCACAATTGCCGCATGGTGCAAAGAAGAGGTTAGATTTTTTACCGAAGAGATCAATCTTTTTCTCACATTTGCCAGCCAGATGAGTATCGTGATTCATAACACGAGACTTTTTGAGACCAATGCCGAAAAAATACGTCAGCTCATGATTCTCCAGGAAGCAGTTTCTGAGATTAACATACGCCGCGTGCTCGACAATCACATACTCTACGTTCTTAGTAACCGTGCGTTGAGCATCGCACACGCCGACAAGGTTCTCGTGTATTTTCTGGATATAGAACAGGATCGTTGTCTCGTCACGGATGGAGGAAAGGTTTTCATTGCAGAGAGAAGAGCATATGACGAAAAAATAGGAAAAAGCATCATTATGCAGGCTATGGATACGGACAGCATAGTCGTGCGTCGCAGCACAGAGGACAGCTCTTCGCTTTCTCCCATATATGAGGATTATTCTTCGGAGATTGCATTTCCCCTTCATATAAAAGATAAGTTCAAAGGTGCACTCTATCTTGCCAAGCAATCGGACGGCTATTCACAGGATCAGATTAATATTCTCGATATATTAGTGAAAAATGCCATTACCTCATATGACAATGCAATTATGCATTCCATGTTGTCCCTCGAAGCAGAATCTCTCAAAACCGAGGTTGAAAAACTCAAGGAGAGGGAAGATATTCTTTTGGGATTTCATGATATTATCGGCAAGTCGAAAAAGATGATTGGCATCTTCCATGTGATCGAGGAAGTCGCATTTCACAATACAAATATATTAATTCAGGGTGAGAGCGGCACCGGCAAGGAATTGATAGCGCGTGCAATTCATAGACAGAGCAACAGGAATTCGAACCATTTTGTTGATGTGAATTGTGCCGCTATTCCCGGAACGCTTTTAGAAAGTGAACTGTTCGGCTATGAGGCAGGAGCATTCACAGACGCACGAAAAAGAAAAATAGGGCTTCTGGAATACGCAAACGGCGGGACGTTACTGTTAGATGAAGTGGGTGATATGAGTATCCAGTTGCAGGTAAAATTTCTTAGAATGCTGGAAAATGGTTATGTGAGGAGATTAGGTGGCACAGAAAATATTCCCGTTGATGTGAGGTTCATTTTTTCGACGAATCAGGATCTCGCGAAAATGGTGAGCGAAGGCTCCTTCCGGGAGGATCTTTTTTACAGGATCAGGGTTGTCCCTATTATGATACCGCCACTTCGGGATCGGTCTGATGATATTCTTCTCTTGTCGCGATATTATATAGAAGAGTTCAACAAGAAATTCGGGAAAAAAGTAAAAGGTTTCAGTAAAGAAGCCGAACATATTTTGAAAAACTATTCCTGGCCCGGCAATGTGCGGGAATTGAAAAATATTATCGAGCGGGTAATGATCTTGCAGCGAATCGGGCCAACGATTATGCCAGAGGATCTTCCTGCAGAGATAAAAGTGATTAATGCTAAGAAATACTTTAACGTTGAAATTGAAAAATTTCTCCCGCCTTTGATTTCCGGTGAAATAAATTACACATCGGTAACTCAAAATATCATGAACGATATCAAGGAGAAAATACTAGAAAATGCGCTGGAAATCAGTGGTGGCAACAAAACTGTGGCAGCCAGGCAACTGAGCATATCGCGATATAAATTTATTCGGGAACAAAAAAAAATCGGCAAGCACATCAACTGATTATTTATCATGAGAGCGTGCAGATAGAGCACGGAACGTGCGGATAATGCACACTCTTTCGAATCTGCGTATAGCATGGTGTTGCCGAGTGTCGAGCGTGAGCCCATGTGCGAATAGCGCACATATTATTCAGCAAAAGCCTGGAAAATCTCCTTCCTTTTTCCTTCGTGTATAATTCTGTCACGGTAAAATCGTTTTCTTAATGTTTTATAAACGTCTGTTTTATATAGCTTATTCTAAATAATAGGATTTATTATTAGAGGGAGTGTGAAATTAAATGTTGAAGTGGCAATAATTTTGCACAGGTAAAAGACAGTTTTAATAAGAGACCTCTTGAGAACGTAAGAGACCTTTAGGAATAATAGCCGATAGAGCAAATATGAAAGGTAGATCTCAGAGGTCTCTTAAATTTGATACTCAATAGCGGCACTATGGTTCATGAAAAGGGAGGAAAAAGGACGCAGAGGCAAAGTAAAAAAAAAACAAGAAGATGCCTTTTCGGAAACAGAGTTAAGTAATGATGAATATGGTTTCGAATANNAAAGGAGAAGATACACAAGACCAGAGTAAAGCATTTTTTCTTCCTGACTTTTTTATTCACGAAGATTAGATCTGCTGGCGTTGGAGAAATTATTCTCATAATATCGGTGGGTGGTTTCCATTCCCTCCTTTGCCATCCACCGACCCCCTTTGCATATAATCTGAGAGGGCCGTTGCATATATGGTCCCTTTCAGTTTACATAGAGGTGGATGGTTTCCTTTCCCTCCTTTAACCATCCACTTTTATTTTGTAAAAAACACGCCAAATTCCTTCTAATAGTTATACATTGAACCGAAAATAGGCAATATCACCATCCACCAGCGTGTAATCTTTTCCTTCCGAGCGAATGAGGCCTTGCTCTTTCGCCTTCACCGTACCGCCTATTTTAATAAATTCATCATAATGAATAATTTCGGCTCTGATAAAACCTCGTTCCATATCCCCATGTATTTTCCCCGCTGCTGCCGGAGCCTTTGTACCACGGGGAATTGTCCAGGCCCGTAGTTCCGTACCGGCGGTAGTATAAAAAGTAATCAAATTTAAAAGATCATAACCCTCTCTTATTAATTTCTGAAGGCCAGATTCCTGAAGGCCGAGATCACAAAGAAATTCCCTCTGTTCGTCTTTTGAAAGCTCTGCGATTTCAGCTTCCAGATCGCCGCAAATCACGATCATCTTCGAACCTTCCTGGAACGCCATAGACTCAAGTTTCTGTATGTAGTTATTATCGCCTTTGAGAACAGACTCGCTTACGTTCGCTACATATAAAATTTTTTTATCTGTCAGCAGATGGAGGTCTCTAAGGAGGTGCTCCTCATCAGACGAAAAAATGCTTCTGCGCACAGGGATGCCCTTTGCTAATATATTCTTTATGTGGAGACATGTGTCGAATTCTTTACGGGCATGCTTATCCCCTGTATTTGCGAGCCTTTCAATCTTTGCGATTCTCTTTTCCACTGTTTCTAAATCAACGATGATCAATTCGGTATTTATTATCTCTATGTCACGGGCAGGATCAACAGCGCCGTATATGTGGGCAACGGAAGGATGATCAAAGCATCGAACAATGTGCACAACGGCATCGACTTCCCTGATGTGTCCGAGAAACTTGTTCCCCAGTCCTTCCCCCCGGCTTGCACCTCTCACAAGGCCTGCTATGTCGAGAAATTCTATAGTGGTATAGGTAGTCTTTGGGGGTTTTATGAGGTGAGCGATTTTTTCAAGTCTTGCATCAGGTACAGGGACGATTCCTATATTGGGATCAATAGTGCAGAAAGGATAATTGGCAACCTCAGCGCCGGCAGCCGTCAGTGCATTGAATATGGTGGATTTCCCAACGTTCGGAAGACCTATAATTCCGCATCGAAATCCCATACCAGTATCCTGCCATTATCATTGCTTCCATTTCACGCTAAGTTTTTTTTCAGATACTGTCAAGGATAAATAAAAAAGCGTCTCGTGAGGAGATGCTCCTTTTGTGGCACGAAAAGATGCTATTGTATGCGCATTACATTCAGGGAATATCAACTGGAAAAAGTATCATCCCCTTTGGTGGATTGATTAGTAGCTCTGTAGTTATACTGATTCATGGCAGCCTGAGTGCCCGATACAATAATAGCCGTTACTGCATTACTTGCGGTCATGGTAATGCTGGGAAGTAGTTTCATTTCGTCATCAGTGAATGTTTCGAGGACAAATTTTTCGACCATTGACTTATCGGGTGGTTTACCTATGCCGATTCTTACCCTGATAAATTCTGAATTGCCTAAATATTCTATAATTGAAATTAACCCTTTATGCCCTGCATGGCCTCCACCGGCTTTTATTCGTATCGTTCCAAAGGGAAGATCAATGTCGTCATGAACAACAATTAAATCCGCAAGGTCAATTTTAAAATAATCTGCGTACTTTTTTACTGAGATGCCACTTATATTCATGAATGTCTGTGGCTTCACGAGTAAAACCGGAATATCACCAATTTTGCCTTTTCCAAAGCAGGCATCAAAACCCTTCACAGTTATAGAAATGGTATGGTTATGAGCTATCTTATCAACAGCGAGAAAGCCAATATTGTGTCGTGTGGATACATACTTGAAACCAGGATTTCCAAGACCTATGATAAGTTTCACACATTAAACCCTTACATTGTTTAGATAAGGTTCGCGTGACTATTTATTCGCTCTGTTCCTGCGATTCCTCCTGCGGTGCCTGCTCCTGTCCTTCTATCTGTTCAACTTTCACGGTGATTTTTGGTGCGGTCACTGATGCTAAAATTGTATCTTCATGGTCAAGTACAGTGATGCCCTCAGGCAGTTTCAGGTCTTGCACTTTTATGGAATCGCCGATGTTAAGATGGCTCACCGCCACTTCAATAAAATCGGGGAGCACTGCAAAGAGGCATGATACCTTGATTTCTCTTTTTACATGATGCAGATCGCCACCCGTTTCGACACCAATGGCCTCTCCTGTGAAGTGTATCGGTATGTCAAGGGTGATAGCTTGTTCTTTATCGATTTCGCAAAAGTCAACATGAAGAAACTTTCTATTTACAGGGTTTATCTGCAGTTCTTTAATGAGGGTAAATTTTTCAATTTTTTTGCCGTTCTCAACGAGCAAGTTTATGAATACATTTTCTTCTTTACCCTTTAATAGTTTCGTCAATTCAGAAGAATTTACGGTTAGCAGAAGAGTGTCTTTTTTATGACCATACACGACTGCGGGAACGAAACCGCTCTTCCTCAATCTTCGGGCAACCCCTTTTCCTGCATCATTGCGGAGAGTGGCCTTTAACTCACTTATTTCCATGTAATCCTCCTATATAAAAAGCGAATGTACTGAATCGTTATAATAGATGCGTCGAACCGCTTCACTGATAAGACCCGCCACGGAAAGCACTTTAATGCGGTTACACGCCCGCGCTTTATCGTGCAAGGGGATCGTATCTGTGACAATAATTTCCTTAAGAACTGAATTCTCAATTCTCTCTATCGCTGGTCCTGAAAGAACGGGGTGGGTACAACAGACGGAAATCTCCACGGCTCCCGCCTGTTCAAGGGCATCGGCTGCGTGTGTTATGGTTCCTGCGGTATCAATCATGTCATCAAGAACAATTACTTTTGCGCCCTTTACATCACCGATAATATTCATAACCGTAGATTCATTCGGACCTTCTCTTCGTTTATCGACAATGGCGATATTAAGTCCTAACCGCTTGCCGAAGGCTCGTGCCCTTTCGACACCGCCTGTGTCCGGCGAGACGATGACGATATTGCCTTGATAATTTTTCTTGATGTAATCTAAGAGAACCGGCGTTGCGTAAAGGTTATCAACGGGAATGTTAAAGAAGCCTTGGATCTGCCCGGCGTGGAGATCTATCGAGAGTACGCGGGAGGCGCCTGCCGTGGTGATAAGGTCCGCGACAAGTTTCGCAGAAATCGGTGCCCTCGGGGCTACCTTTCTATCCTGCCTTGAATACCCGTAATACGGTATGACAGCCGTTATCCTGTCTGCGGATGCCCTCTTCATGGCATCGATCATGATCAGGAGTTCCATGCAGGTGATATTTACTGGCGGACATGTCGATTGAATAATAAAGACATCCATACCCCGCACATTCTCGTCTATTTCGACCCTTGTTTCGCCGTCACTGAATGTTGACACATTGGCCTTACCGAGTGATACTCCCAGTTTTTCACAGATGTTATGGGCAAGAGCTATATTCGCATTACCAGAAAAAATTCTTATTCTATCAAGCATTGAGATCCTTTCTCCCGCGAGTGGCGGGTGATAAGTTCTTCCGATGATATTTTCATTTTATGGCTGGGGCGGGAGGATTCGAACCTCCGTATGCAAGAACCAAAATCTTGTGTCTTACCGCTTGACGACGCCCCATTATTTCGTGAGAAAAATCCGTAAATTCTATGCTGCACGTGATTACATGAGAAGAAGTGACGGTGCAGTGTTATCATGTATCACTATATTATGACAGAACTTCCCTAATAATCGCGATGACATCACATACGCTTCTGCAAAATCGCTTAGTGTTTAAAAAGAACGGTAAATTCTCGACCAAGGAAGGTGGCGCTCAATGTCACTCACAGAGAATGGGCAACGTACACGGACCATTCCTTTTCCTTGATGTTTTCTATGGCTCCCTGAGCCTTTCGTGCGTTTTCTTCATCTGTAAAAATCCCTGCCACTGTAGGTCCGCTGCCGGACATTAACGCGCCCAGAGCACCGTTGCGTGTAAGGTGATTCTTTATATGCTGCAATTCGGGATGAAGACCCAGGGTGACCTCTTCGAGATCATTATGAAGTGCTTTTATCAGGCCTTCAATCGTATGAAGTGCCGGACATTTATACCTTACCGCCGGTTTTGTCAATCTTAAATTAAACTTATCATAAATCATTTTTGTGGATACTGCAAAGCCGGGATTGATCAGAACGAACCATAATAATGGAATGGTGTCGACGGCATGAAGTTCGTCACCAATGCCATATGCCCATGCTGGTTTCCCAAGGATGAAAAAAGGAACATCTGCGCCGATATTGGCCCCTATACTCATGAGGTTCTCGCGTGTGTAATGAAGTTCCATCAAATCGTTTATGGTGGTCAAGGCTGTGGCTGCATTAGAACTGCCCCCTCCCAGTCCCGCTGCGACAGGGATTCTTTTGTGAATGGTGATGTGAATTCCCGATGCACATGATGCCTGTGAAAGAAGGGCGGCTGCGGCTTTGTATACGATATTATTTTCATTTTCCGGAACAGAACTGCCCGGACAGCGTATAGTGATCCCCTTGTCTGCCGGGCAGAATATCATTTCGTCAAAAAGACTTATCTGATTCATCAACGTTGCTATGTCATGATATCCGTCTTCCCGCTTCCTGAGAACTCGCAAGTGGAGATTAATCTTAGCCGGTGATAATTTCCTCAACATCACGGGGCCTTTTCCTTCACGTACCTCATCATCAATTCATACAGGATACCATCCAGGAGCTCTTTTTCATTATTGTCGAGATTTCCCACCGTTTTGTTCTTCAACATGTTCAACATGTCAATTGTTTGTTTTGCTGCGGTAAGATTTTTTTCCGCCTTATTTGTCGCGGGATCAGGAAAATCACCGAAGTGATAGAGAACGGTTGTNNTGCTTCTTCTTTTTTTAACTCTTCCTTTCGGGCTTCACCGGACTCATCAAAAATTCGTTTATCCTTAATCACGAATCCCTTTTCTTTTTTGTCGTCTTCCATACTTTTCTCCTTTTCAATAAGTATTCAGAATTGGGACATAAAGGAGATGGACAGGACTTTTCTGTGCCGTCTCTATCCGGGCCATATGGATGTCCCCTTTATTGCATAGTAGCATTATAATAATGCGTAATAATCAATATTACAATGAATCTCTTCCCCTTTGCTGAGCCTTTCCGATCCCTCGCAAAAGGGAGGACTTGGCGAGTTCTTATCGGGGCTTCATGCTTTTCAGCCTTGCGATGCGCTCCTCAATAGGGGGATGGGTACTAAAGAGATTCATGAGAGATTTCCCCGTCAGCGGGTTTACGATAAACATATGAGCCGTAGATGGGTTCGCAGCCATCGGGATTACCTGAGATGCACGGCCCAGCTTTTCGAGGGCGCCTGCCAATCCGTACGGTTTGCCTGACACCATGGCGCCACCCTCATCGGCAAGGTATTCACGGGAGCGGGAAATGGCCATCTGGATAATTGTGGCAGCAATGGGAGCGAGAATCGCCATAAGAATAAGTCCGATCACGCCTCCGCCTTCTTCATCGTCACTGCGGCTTGCGCCCCCGAAGATTGCTGCCCATTGTGCCATGTTCGCCAGCATTACAATGGCGCCTGCAATGGTTGCCGCGATGGATCCGATAAGCATGTCCTTGTTTTTAATATGCGTCAATTCATGGGCGAGAACGCCTTCCAGTTCGTCTCTGTTGAGCATTCTCAGGATTCCTTCCGTTACCGCGACGACGGCATGGTTTTCATTCCGCCCTGTGGCGAATGCGTTGGGCGTATCTCCGGGGACGATATAGACCCTGGGCATGGGAAGCCCGGCTTTGAGAGCCAGGTTTTTGACCATTCGATAAAGATCGGGAGCTTCGCTCTCCGAAACCTCCTGGGCGCGGTACATGCGCAACACGAGCTTGTCCGAGAACCAGTACGCGCCGAGATTCATCACCATGGCGAAAATAAACGCAATGACGACACCGCTTTTTCCGCCAAAATATCCTCCTATAAGCATTAAGAGTCCCGTCAGGGCACCGAGTAATAACCCTGTCTTCACAGTATTCATGAAAATCCTCCTTTTTTATCCTTTTTGAAATATCATTTCATCGCTGTCTGTTGAATCAACGATAATGTGGTTACCTTCCGTGAACGTCCCTTCCAGAATCTTCAGGGAAAGATTGTCCAGAAGCAGTTTCTGGAGCGACCTTTTGAGGGGTCGCGCACCATACACGGGGCTGTATCCTGTTTTAGCTATATATTTTTTTGCCTTTTCTGTCAATTCGAGTGTCAACTTACGCTCCTTGAGTCTTTTTTGGATGAGCGCGATCTGAATATCAATAATCCTGTCGATGTCATGAACGGTTAACGATCTGAAGGTGACAATATCGTCTATGCGATTCAGAAACTCAGGCCTGAAGGTGGATCTGAGCAGATCCATTGTCCTCATGCGCTTTTCTTCATCGCTGAGAGCAATGTCATGTATCAGGTGTCCCCCTATGTTTGAAGTCATAATGATGATGGTATTTTTAAAATCCACGGTCCTTCCGTGTCCGTCGGTCAAACGGCCGTCATCGAGAACCTGAAGGAGGATGTTGAACACATCCATGTGCGCCTTTTCGATTTCGTCGAAGAGAACGACTGTATATGGCCGTCTGCGCACCGCCTCGGTGAGGTATCCGCCTTCATCGTACCCCACATAGCCGGGAGGAGCGCCTATCAGTCTCGCGACTGAATGTTTTTCCATATACTCGGACATGTCGATTCTTATCATGGCCTGCTCATTATCGAACATGAATTCAGCCAGTGCTCGCGCGAGCTCCGTCTTCCCAACACCCGTCGGTCCCAGGAAGATGAAGGAGCCGATGGGCCTGTTCGGATCCTGGAGTCCAGACCGGGCTCTGCGAAGCGCGCTGGAGACGGCGGCAATACCCTCATCCTGGCCGATTACTCTCCTCTTCAGTCTCTCTTCCATGTGGATGAGTTTCTGGATGTCACTCTCCAACATGCGGGATACGGGAATGCCCGTCCAGTTCGCGACAACCTCCGCCACGTCTTCCGCGTCAACTTCCTCTTTCAGCATTTTGTTATCTTTCTGAATTTCAGAAAGTTCGGCATGTTGTCGGTCCAGCTCTTTGTTCAGCTCGACAAGCTTTCCGTAACGGATCTCCGCCGCCCGGGCGAGGTTTCCCTCTCTCTGGGAGTTCAGTTCCTCTGTTTTATAGTCTTCTATTTTACTCTTGATGCTCTGTATATGCCGGATTATTTCTTTTTCACCGTCCCAGTGCGCCTTCATTGTTTCCATGGACTTCCTGAGCTCCGAGAGTTCCTTATCGATCTTGTAGCGTCTTTCCTGCGTAGTTTTTTCCGTATCATTCTTCAGTGACTGCCGTTCAATTTCCAATTGCATTATTTTTCTCTCTACGGTGTCAATCTCCGCTGGCATGCTATCCAATTCGATGCGAAGGCGCGATGCAGCCTCATCTATGAGATCGACCGCCTTATCCGGCAAAAACCTATCGCTGATATAGCGGCTGGAAAGTGTCGCCGCTGCAATGATCGCGGAGTCCTTAATCCGAACTCCATGGTGTACCTCATATCGTTCTTTCAGACCCCGGAGTATGGCGATGGTATCTTCCACTGTCGGTTCCCTTACGATGATCGGCTGGAACCTTCTTTCCAGGGCTGGGTCTTTTTCAATATGTTTCCGATACTCATGTAATGTCGTAGCGCCGATGCAGCGCAATTCTCCTCTCGCCAGAGCAGGCTTCAACATATTGGAAGCGTCAACGGCTCCCTCCGCAGCGCCGGCGCCCACCACAATGTGTATCTCGTCAATAAATAGAATAATTTTTCCATGGGCGCCCGTGATTTCTTTGAGCACCGCCTTGAGCCGGTCTTCGAACTCTCCGCGATATTTTGCTCCCGCGACAAGAGCTCCAATGTCCAAACCAATAACCTGTTTGTCTTTCAAGGTTTCCGGCACGTCACCATCGACGATGCGCTGGGCAAGACCCTCTACTATGGCCGTCTTTCCCACACCCGGTTCCCCGATGAGAACGGGATTGTTCTTTGTTCTCCGGGAGAGTACCTGCATGATTCTCCTGATTTCATCATCCCGCCCTATGACAGGATCAAAAGAACCCTTTCTGGCCAGTTCGTTGAAATCTCTGGCATAGCGTTTCAGTGCCTGATACTTCTCTTCCGGATTCGGGTCGGTAATTCTCTGGCTTCCTCTGATTTCTATAAGCGCTTTGAAAATAGTGTCTTTTGTGATGCCTTTGCCCCGGAGAATGTTTCCGGCCGCTCCTTCTTTTTCTTCCACAATTGCGAGCAGAATGTGTTCGGCGCTCACGTATTCATCCTTCAGACGTGCTGCCTCAACAAGGGCGTTATCAAAGACCTTATTTAATCTGGGCGTTATATATGCCTGACCGGTTCCTGACCCTTCCACTTTCGGCAGCTTTCCCAGAGATTTTTTTATTTCATCTTCAATATTTTGGGGAGCTACTCCCATCTTTTTCAGCATTTCTCCCGTGATACCTTCCGGTTGAATCAGCAGTGCTGCCAGAAGGTGCTCCACTTCGAGAGCCTGATGTCTGTAGTTACTCGCCAGGGCTTGCGCTTCCTGCAGAGCTTCCTGAACCTTTAATGTAAACTTGTCGAATCTCATTGCAGCCCCTGTTTACGGTATTGGCTTTAAAATACTCACAAAGAGCTTCCCGTTTTTGAAGACACTGACATTTCCGGTAGATTCGGAAAGGACGATTGCGATGGCGTGTGTCACGTCAGTAATACCCGCGGCGGCAATATGCCTGCTCCCAAGCCCCTGGGGGAAATCCTTGCTTTCTATGGCCGCATTAAGATGTCTTCCTGCGGTTACAATTGCCCCGTTATCTTTGATGACAAACGCGCCATCGATTGCCGAAAACTCTTTGATTGTTTCCAGTAAATCCGGATTAAGAATATTTCTTTCCTCTTCTTTATATCCCTGGAAAGGATTGATCACCATCTGCCGGGAGAGCTGAATCACCTTTTCATGATCTCCCAGAACGAGAATGGTTCCTACTTTTCTCCCTTCTCTCCCTTGAGCCGCAAGCTCGAAGACAATATTAAGGGCTTCGCTGAAGACTTCCGGATGCACGCACTGTGTGATGTCCGTGATATTCTGTGATGTCAGAACCTCGAATTCTTTGCCGACATCGATCATAAAGATGCTGTCTACATAACCAAGCTTGGGAAGCCCGCTGATACAGACCAGCTTGTCTCCCTTCTTGAACAGGCCCATGGCGATACCTTTGGTAATGGCTATTTTTATCTGGCCGACCCGTGTAAGATTCACGGCGGGAACGTTTATCACCGTTCCTGTATCTTTCAATTCTTCTGGTAATTCTTTTTCGCCCTTGGTAACCAGGACAAGATTGAAACAAGGCTTTTCAGTTTTTGCTATAGGCAGTTCTGAAGCAGCATCAGCATAGAGTACGAGAGCCTTCGCTTTCACCTCATCAGCAATGCGACATGCATGATCAAGGAAGATTCTATTTATTTCTTTCATGTGTCTTCTCCCGGTTATGCTGTTCTTCAGTCTTTACAAAAACATTCAATCACGAAAATTGTTTATAAATTAACCATAGATAACAAGTATGTCAAGGTGCAGCAAAAAGAATATAACGGGTTGATATCTGTATTATAAAATACCCTTGACTATGATAAAATACTCAAATAGTATAACATGTTACATTGGTAAAAAAAACAACGGAAATGGGAGGAATGTTGAGTGGAACTGCCATCAGTTACCAGTACCCTTGACATGTACATATCAGAGATTACTCGATTCCCCGTGCTGAGTGCGGATGAGGAATTCACGTTGGCCATCAGGTTTAAAAAGTATAACGATGTAGAGGCGGCCGAGAAGCTGGTTATATCGAATCTGAGATTTGTGGTTAAGGTTGCCCACGAATATAGGAATTACGGGGTGAAGCTTTCTGACCTAATTCAGGAGGGGAACATAGGCCTCATGCATGCGGTGAAAAAGTTCGACCCGTATAAAGGCTACAGAATTATATCCTATGCCGTGTGGTGGATCAGGGCATATATCCAGAATTACATCATTAAAACATGGAGTCTGGTAAAAATCGGGACCACCCAGGCACAGAGGAAACTGTTTTTCAAGCTGGGTCAGGCTAAAAAGAGACTCGAAACCCTTTCTCAGAAAAATCCTGAATTCGGGGAAATCGCGGAATCTCTGGGCGTCAAAGAACATGAGATTGAGGAAATGGACCTAAGACTGAGTCATCGGGATCTTTCACTTGATGCATATATCAGCGATGAAAGCGATACCACGCATATGGATCATCTGACATACAAGGGTGAGGATCAGGAAATGGCTCTCATCAAGAAAGAAGAGATGGATTTGGTGAAAAGGAATATTGCCGGTGCCCTGACTCACCTCAATGAACGGGAAAGCTATATCGTCAAACATCGCATTATGACGGAAAGTCCCATAACGCTTCAGGAAATCGGCAGTAAATATAACATTACAAGAGAAAGGGCCAGACAGATTGAGAAGCAGGCGCTTAAGAAACTGAGACTGGCCCTTCCCTATTTCGAAAAAGAGCAGGCATTGCTGGAAGCATGAGCAACTATGCGTCTATCCAGTCCCTGCGTCTGAAAACTACTATACTCTTTCATTCAAGGAAGGCCGGTATGAAGTTTCTTGTAAATGAGGACGATTGAATTCACTAACGTTGCATGATCATAAGGCTGACCTTGTAACTACAAATCCATATCGATTCCCCGGGCAAGGTTTTCAAAGCGTGCGAATTTATCCTGAAACGCAAGTTTCACCATACCTGTAGGGCCATTTCTCTGTTTGCCGACAATGATCTCGGCCATGCCTTTTTCGGGATTTTCTTCTGACTTGTCGTAGACCTCATCCCTGTAAATGAATGCTATCAAATCTGCATCCTGTTCAATGGCTCCGGAATCCCTCAAATCAGCCATCTGCGGACGCTTATTGGTCCTGTCTTCCAACTTCCGGTTCAACTGGGAAAGTGCGATTACAGGAACATTAAGCTCCTTCGCGAGAGTCTTGAGAGAGCGGCTTATTTCCGATATTTCCTGTTCTCTCGAGTCCTTGTATCCCCCGCCCCTCATAAGCTGGAGGTAGTCGAGAATGATCAATCCGAGATTTACCTCGGATTTCAATCGTCGTGCCTTGGCCTTCATTTCTAAGGCGCTGATTGCCGGTGAATCATCAATGAATATCTGTGCTTCGGAAAGCCTTCCGGCTGCAGTGATCAATTTCGGCCAATCGGCTTCTCCTAAAAAACCCCTGCGAATTCTCTGGGAATCAACCCTGGCTTCCGAGGATAGCATGCGCAGGGCAAGCTGTTCTTTCGACATTTCCAGTGAAAAAATCGCCACGGGGATTCCCGCCTCAAGTGCTGCATATTGAGCTATATTCATGGCCAATGCGGTTTTCCCCATGCTTGGCCGGCCTGCGATGATTACTAAATCGGACTTTTGCAGGCCTGATGTGATATCGTCCAGCTTTTCAAATCCCGTGGGAACGCCCGTAACAAGTTCTTTCCGTTCATACAATTTTTCAATGGTTTTCACGCTGTCTTTGATCAAATCCTTGAAAGAACTAAAGGTGGGTCTTATCTTATTTTCGGATATTTCAAATATGGCATGTTCCGCTTCATCCAGGACGGTGTCGATGTCTGACGATGAGGTGTAGCTCTTATGCAGAATTTCAGTAGCCGTACCGATTAGCTTGCGAAGAATAGACTTTTCCTTCACGATTTTTGCGTAGTGGGAGATGTTCGCTGCTGATGGAACGCTGTCGGAAAGAGCAGAAAGATAAGATATTCCGCCTGCTTGGTCAAGCTGGGTCCTGTTTTTCAATATATTACTGAGGGTGATAATGTCGCAGGGTTCACTTTTATTGTAAAGTTCGATAATGGCGGAGAATATTTTACGGTGAGCTTCACTGTAAAAGTCATCAGCGTCGAGTATTTCTAGAGCGCTGTTGAGAGCCTGGTTGTCAAGCATAATTCCTCCTAAAACGGACTGCTCCGCGTCGAGATTCTGAGGAGGAACTTTATGTAATGAGACCTCGATGTCTTTCATGGAATATCCTACGACTCACCGACAACTGTGACTGTTATTTCTGCGGTAATCCCCGGCTGAAATTTAATTTTGACGGGAAATTCGCCGAGAGATTTTATCGGTTCTTCAAGTATTATCATCTTTCTCTCAATCTCTATTCCTTGCTCGATGAGTGAGCTCTCTATGTCTTTTGTAGTGACGGAACCGAATAACTTGTCCTGTTCTCCAACGCGTCTCGAAATGGTACAGGTTACTCCTTGTATTTTTTCAACCATCACTTCTGCCTTTTTCCGATCAGTCTCTATTTTCTTCATGATACGGCTTTTTTCATGCTCTAAGGCCTTCATGGACCAGTTGCTCGCCTCTACTGCAAAGCCCTTAGGGATGAGGTAATTCCTCGCATAGCCGTCGGCAACTTTAATTATTTCTCCTGCTTTTCCGAGAGAATCAACATTTACTTTCAATATAACCTTCATACACACTCCTTTTGAGATCTAATGTATACAGTATTTTTTAATTCTTTTTATATGTTAGAATCAGGTATCGGTTTCACAAATTTTCGGAAGTCAACCCATAGATCAACGACGCCGACAGTAATTACGACCAGGATGATATATTGCAGAGTAAAAATAAAAAAATAACATAGTATCCTGAAAAGTCTGTGAACGTTTTTTGTTTTAAATATAAAACTTATAATAGACAGACCCTGGAGCAAATACACAAACAGGCACACGATCAGCATGTTGAGGCCAAGAAATTTTACCCATTCAGCGGGGATTAGAAGCATCACCCCGCTGGTTATAAGAATCCATATAAGACCTTCAGGAGCCTTCCAACAAGAAAGATTTCCAAAATCGGGATATGTCAATCCGTTTATATTAAAAATATCCTTTGCTGCCAGTGTATTTATCCACACGGTAAACAATACACTTACAAGAAATAGCGCAGGAAATATATTTGTAAAGAAAATGGTTATCTCTTTGAAATTGTCTTTTATTTGAGCTATCTGGTCCGCAGGAATATCCAGTTGTGTGTAGAGGTCAATACTTTCCTGAATATTTCTTCCTATGTAGTCCTCGATTAAATGCCACGGTTGTTTTCCAAGGGTAATGCTTAATGAAATAATAACTGTAAGCCACAGCACTATGAGTACCGTAACAGGATAGAGAATGGTTCTTTCGATAGAATAATTTTTATGTAAAATTTCTGAAAGTATTATTCCTAAAAATCCGGATATAAACAGAAAAGGGAGACTTGTCATGGAACTGGAAAATGCGAGAAATAAGGCAACCAGTGTGAGAGAGATTACGAAGATTCCCCCTCCCTGTATCCTCCCAGTTTTTGTATAGTAATAAAGAATCGGTAACGGTGTCAAGAGAAAGAAGACGGACCCCGCTATGGGAATGAGCGATGCGGCGAGAAAAAACGAGGAGGATAAGATTATACCAGTGAAAAAATCTCTATTGAAAAATGTGGCCCTTTCTTCTTTCACATTTTGAATCCATCAATGTATACTACGCACACCATTTTCCAGTTCTTGTTACCATTCGGACACCACAAATGGTAACAGGGCAATAGTCCTCGCTCTTTTTATAGCCACGGTAACTTCTCTCTGATGCTTGGCGCAATTCCCGGTGATTCTCCGAGGGATAATCTTGCCCCTATCAGTTATATAATCTTTCAGAACGTGAGGTTCTTTATATTCAATTTTAATTTCTGAATCTGTACAGAATCGGCAGAATTTTCTTTTATGGTAAAATTTCTTTTGTGGCCTCGTCTCGGTTCTGGGTCCTCTTGTATCTTTTGTTGATGTGGTCATCTCTTATATCTTTCCCCCTTCATACCTATTCTTGCGAAGACGCCGGTGATGCAGAATCTTTTCCTGCCCCTACGTCTGAGGTTTCTGCAGGAATGATTTGGC
>JAFNGM010000065.1:0-10157 GCA_017885225.1 Syntrophaceae bacterium
AGCGCCCCACACCGGATTTGAAGTCAAAATTCATAAAAAATCATCCTTTCCAACCTATATGTCATCACTGTAAGTCACTATATTAAAAGGACAATTAATAATGTGGAACTGGTTGGAGTTCGGGTAAACTATGGTGAATTTTTATATAATGGTCACATTTTGGTCACAGTAAATCCCTTCATTTTCACGAGTAATTCTGGACATTTAATGGACTAGAACAGTCTCTGTTTAAAACCCCTCCAGACTCACCAGAATCGATTCTGGGATATCTAATCATCCCGGATGACTTCTCCTCCCTTCAAACTGATAAACAATGACAATGAATCAGGTATTAATGAATAATATCAATAATATAGATTTGCACTTTCTTGGTTTACAATTGACCTTTGTATGGTATAATAGAAGAGAAAAGAAGGAATTTAGACTATTAGTAAGATCTAATGTGTTAATTGAGTAGAAATACAATCAACATTACCAAAAACATTAGTCTAATAATTTCGGTTAGTTACAGAGGCAATGTATTTTAATTTCTTAATAATATCAGATACTTATATTAATAATGATACCAAATACTTACACATTCATTAATAATATCAGTTACTTAGATATGATTTTTTTACTTGACAATTGATTTATTTTGTGGTATAATACAGTTAACAAAATGAGGAAAGATAGAAAGAATTTTAGGGTTTTTTTGAAGAAGAAATAGGTAAAAAATACGTCTCGGTACATTTCTAATTAGCACATCTCTATCTAAGTTATCCCCGTATCATCTTGTAGTGAAATAACCTTAATAACAATTGGGACCTTTTTTCAGGATAATTTCCTTATCCTGAAGGTGGTGACATATGTCCTCTGGATTACGGTCTCATGCAAGAAGATTTTATAAGAAAGGGTAGATGTAATGTTGTGACAAAAAATTAACAAAAAACAGGTGGAGTCCAGAAAAGAGTAAACAAAGATTTTAACAACTAAGAAATATATAGGAGAACTATAATGACAAATAGACAAAAAAGATCAATGCGGAAAAATGGTAACAAAGAAAACAACTATGTGTGGCATATTCAGATTGGCAACAAAGGTAATATGGACACCGTGGTGGGAACTGTAAAGTTGCCTTGGTCAACAAATGACATGGTTGGTCTTTATTCAAAAAGTCCAGAAGGTGCTTTAAACAAGATTGAAGACTACCTGAAAGATACGTCAGGAAATCTGAGAGCAACAAACAGGTATTTGGTTATGGACGGTAAAAAAGGTTACTATGAGATGCTATTGAAATCCGACAATAGAAAAGGAAATATTACTAATGACCTTGTTAATTGGTCATTTATTACATTTGAGGAAGAAGGCACAAATGCGACCTTTCATTTTGATTTTACCGAAACGGGAAAAGGTGTCCTTAACCCGAAAGTATGGGTATGGGATGCCAGATATGTAGTTTACCTGACAAACAAACACATGGATGTTACTACATTAGAATTTATATCCCGTGATATGGTAGCAGTAAAGACATTCCCGAAAGGAACTGTGAGTGAGACAACTGATATTGATGAAGATAGAAATTTTTTACACATAGACGATGCTCATAAGGAACTTCGTGGCAAAAAGTTGATTGCTCTGATTACACCGGAAAGAACCAATAGTGCAGATGTCGTCACAGAAGATGGTGATGCCAAGATAGTTGATAATTGGGTTAAGGATGGGAAAGAGGGTGCTGTGATATTAGTACAGTTGGTAAGAGATGAATTTTTTGACATTCTTCATTTGCCAGCTGAACAACAGATGAAACTCACGAAAACTGCTCTTGGTTATATATAAGAAAGTAAAAGGATGGGGGAACAAAGTATATTTGTTCCCCCTTTTTTTGCCCTTTTTGGGGAAATCATAAGGGAGAAAGAAGATAACTACCCTCAGATTTCCATAGACTTTTACTGATTATTATCTCTTCCTATGTCACATCGATAATAGAGACCTCCAATGATTGGCGGTCATCAAGACATCTGTTACAATTTATTCTCTATCATTTTTAGTTAGTGAGAACAGTAGTGAATGATGACTCATTGACAACTTCCTGTTATCGTGTTTTTGGTAATTTTCATCAGAATGCAACATTTCAAACAGAAATCAGAAAGAAAAGTAATTCCTGGAGATGATTATCGCTTGACGTTTAAATCATTTGGGAGTATTTCGTAATCATCATTTTCCACCGAATCCTGTGTTAACTTGCAACCTAACTGCTCCGCATGTGGATGAACTAATGAGAATGAGTTTCTGTAAGATTCCTCAATGAAGCCTTCAAGGGAGTTGTGTCCTTTGGAGGATTTTCTGCGTATGGGATAGTGATCCTTCTTCACTTAACCGACTGCTTTTATGACGAATGGTCGCCTTCTCCAGTGGAGCGGGTGCAATGAGGCGACGAATACTCAACCAACGAAGAGAGAAGAACCCATGAAATACATCATCACAAGGACATTGAGTGCTTCGGCTGTTGTCGTGACGTTGATCGTCATCCTGGTATTCATAATAGCCGTACCGTTTACTGCCCACGCCGAGGAAGGTGGCAGCGGTCATTACATGCCGGGCGCGAATGCTTCGTTCATTGATGGTCTTCCCGGCAAGCCCGGCCTGGCGGTTGCCAATTTTTTTGCCTATTATAACGCCAGTGCTGATGTCAGTAAGTTGGGGGGATTAGCTGTCGCGGGCATCGACGCCACGGCGTATGCGGACACCGTGGTGGCACTTTATCGAACACCCCTGACACTTCTTGGCGGTTCTTATGTTGTCGGAGTGGCCGTCCCGTATGTGTGGATGACAGTGAAAGGCCATGTCCAGCTCACCGGCCCTGCAGGAGGTACTATCACAATCAAAAAACGAGACACGGCCAACGGCTTTGGTGACGTCACGGCCTACCCGTTTATGCTCGGCTGGACTGGCCTTGGTGGCGATCTGAAATACGACGTCCGCCTGGGCATCTACGTCCCCACCGGTGAATATCATGAGGGTGATCTGGCGAACGT
Source organism: Syntrophaceae bacterium (assembly GCA_017885225.1). Classification (GTDB taxonomy): domain Bacteria; phylum Desulfobacterota; class Syntrophia; order Syntrophales; family UBA2185; genus UBA2185. The sequence continues at coordinate 3,018 of JAFNGM010000065.1, forward strand.
GGGCAAGAACTACTGGACCTTCGAGCCCCTGGTCTCGCTCAATTACCTCAACAGCAAGATGGGCCTTGAAGTGAGCGCCTTTGCCGGCGTGGACTTTAACACCAAGAACAATGATACAGAGTATCGGACCGGCGACCAGTTCCACCTCGACATCACGGTTGCCGAACATCTACCTCTCTTTGGCGGTCTCATCGGTGTAGGAGCCACCGGTTTTTACTACCAGCAGATCAACGGCGACAGCGGTTCCGGAGCGGAGTTTCTCGGAGATTTCAAAGGCCGAACTTCCGGCATCGGCCCGGTCCTGTCATACGTGACCAAAATTTGGAAGAAAGATATCGTGGCGGAGGTCAAATGGCTTCGGGAATTTGACGTCAAGAATCGCCTCGAAGGTGACTATGTCTGGTTCAAGCTGGCGATGCAATTTTAGTGAAGAAGCTCGGTGACTCTTTCAAAGAGAAGTTTGGTCGCGATGCTATGCTGTCAGCCTCAATACAAGACCACAGCTGGCACTGGAACAGTACAACCAGTGAAAAATATACAACACAAAATGACAAAAGGAGGGCTATATGAAAATCAGAATTGCTTTCACACTGGTACTGACAATCGTATTCATTGTCGTGATTGGCTCCACGGCCTTCGCTTCGGGAGGCGGCACTGTGCTATCGGATCCCGGGGCGATGCAGGGCAAACACTTCGATCCAAAAGGCAAGATGCCGTCCAAGTTTACCATCGAACTGCAGAACGGTTTACGCAAGACCCTGCCGTTTGAGGACAAGCGTGACTTTGAGGAAGCCAAGAAAGGCTTTATCGCAGCACCTCCGTACAAGAAGATCATGGCAGAGGCGGGCAATGTAGCGTGGGATATGGGAAGCTACGAGTGGCTCCTGGGAGGTAAGGACTTCGACAGTATTCATCCATCCCTTCAACGTCAGGCCATCCTGAACATGGCGTACGGTCTCTACGAGGTTTTACCCGGCAAGATCTACCAGGTACGCGGCTTTGACCTCGCCAACATAAGCTTCATCAAGGGTGACACGGGTTGGATCATCTTTGACCCTTTGACGGCTAAAGAAACCGCAAAGGCAGCACTTGATTTCGTCAACGAGAAGCTCGGCAAGCGGCCTGTGGTGGCCGTTGTTTATTCTCACTCTCATGCCGATCACTACGGTGGCGTGCGCGGCGTTGTGGACGAAGCGGATGTAAAGAGCGGCAAGGTGCCGATTATTGCGCCGGTCAAATTCATGGAATATGCTATTGCTGAGAATGTATATGCAGGCAATGCGATGGGTCGCAGATTATTCTTTCAATATGGCGTGCTGTTGCCGCGAAGCCCCTTTGGCCACGTAGACCAATCCATCGGAAAGAACACCGCGGCGGGCAATTTGGGGCTGATTGAGCCGACCCGCTACATCACCAAGGATTTTGAGGAGCTGACGATCGACGGGATCAGGATGGAGTTCCAGAATACACCGGGCACCGAGGCGCCCGCGGAAATGAATACGTACTTCCCGCAGTTCAAGGTATTCTGGGCGGCGGAGAACATCTGCGGTACTATTCATAATATCTACACGCTCCGCGGCGCTATGATCCGTGATGCAATGGCATGGTCCAAACACATCAACAACGCACTGTACCGGTATGGTCAGGAGGCTGTTGTAATGTTCGCATCTCATTCTTGGCCGCGCTTCGGCAACGACCGCATTCAGGAAGTAATGCGCACCCAGCGTGATGCATACGCCCACCTGAATAACGAAGTGCTGCACCAGGCCAACAATGGTGTGACGATCAATGAAATTCACAATGTTTACAAGTTGCCCAAGAGCCTGCAGGAACGGTGGGCGGCCCACAGTTACCATGGATCCGAGGAACACAACAGCCGTGCCGTTATAAACCGTTATTTGGGTTACTGGGATGCCAATCCGGCGACATTGATCCCACTTTCACCACGCGATTCTGCATCGCTGTATGTCGATATGATGGGTGGATCAAAAAAAATCATGGCGGCCGGCAAGAAACTCGCCAGCCAGGGCAAATACCGTGAAGCTGTGGAAATCCTCAACAAGCTCGTCTTCGCCGAACCTAAGAACCAGTCAGCCAAGGACCTGCTGGCTGATGTGTACGAACAGATCGGCTACCAGAAGGAAAGCCCGAGCCTGCGCAACAGTTTTCTCGCTGCTGCCTATGAGCTTCGTCATGGGATTCCGAGCGGAGTACCTCCAAAAGGTGCCGGTCCGGATTCGATCCGTGGCATGTCGACAGATCTCTGGCTCGACTTTCTCGCCATCCGCCTTGACAGCAAAAAAGTTGAGGGCGTGAAGTATGTCAGCAACCTCATCACACCCGACAACGGTGAGAAGTTTGTCGTAGAGTTGAGTAATTCCGTGCTCACGAACATCAAGGGGCAACAGGTAAAGAACCCAGACTTTACCATTACCGTGAATCGTTCTGACCTCGAAACCGTTATGGGCGGCAAGGCAACTTTTGATGATCTTATCAAAACAGGCAAGGCAAAGTTAGAAGGCAATCGCAAACCCTTCGATCAGTTCAGGGGTGCTCTGGTTGAGTTCGACCCGGTGTTTGAACTACTTCCTGGCACAAAACCCTCCAAACCAGTCACCGCACCCGCAAAAGATCCGTTTGAGCAACCAGAACCAGCAAGTTCGGCTGGGGGATGATCTGCCACGGCGTTAAGCCCTTGAAATAGTAATGACGGGTGAGATGCACCATTTGCTAAAGATCGTTTCAGGCGGCGAAGCTGGAAGCCTGAACAATAATGGAACAGAAAGGGCGAACTGAATACTCGCCCTTTTTGTTTCAAGAAAATATTTTTATAAGGTTGAAAAGTCATGGGGAGATATTCCCTCACATAATTTACCCCATTGCTGATTTTCATTTGAAATGTTGTGCTGTGATGAGAATTACCAAATACAAGACTACAGGAAGTACTTCTTAATCTTGACAATCTTAGTAAAGTCAAAGACCGACTTTCACAGATAATGTAATCACCACCCCATCTTAATTATTGTGACTTCCTGATATTTGGATATATCTGAAAATCACGGCAAAAATGAGTGAGTGTTTCTACATCTTTCCTACAACCAAATTTAATATCTTTACATCCAATATTGAATAGACTGCCAATCATTGGATGTCTACCAATCCACATTATCATTTCCTCAATATCCGACTATCAGTCTTTAAATAACGAGAATAATCCAGGTGTTAGGACATCTCTGGTTTCTTGCCAGTTAAGGGTGTCAGAGGGTGATAAAATGTATATAAGATACTGATATTATAAGATATTATGTCCTGAAGAAAGTCCGTTTACATTCATTGTCCTGTACGTTATAATATAATTGTACTGGAAATCATTACGGAATCTATCCACCAATGGAGACCGTTGAAGGATATTAAAGAAATGAAGTCAGAGATTGAATTTTCTCAAGAAACAAAGAGAAAAATGTCGGTTGGGACATTAATTAATCTCGTTTTTTCCTTATTTTCGGTCACAAAACGGTCACACACTATAAAATAAAGGAGTAATTTTAGTATATTATGAGAGAAAAAAGGTTATCTAATCCAGTAAGCGGTGTAAGAAAAAGACTATATTCTATTAAAGAAGCTATGATTTATTTCGGTCGTTCTGAATGGTCGGTTCGTGAAATGATATGGGCTGGTAAATTGCCCTTCATAAGGGATGGTAGAAGAATCATGTTAGATATTAATGATATGGAGGAGTGGATTCTGAAGAACAAGACTCAAACATATGATTAATGTGATGAAGTTGTTTTAGGAGACAAAAATGGGGTGCATATTTAAGAGAGGCAATATTTTTTGGATTAAGTATTACAAGGGTGGAAAACCATATCATGAAAGCACACGTTCAGATAAGGAATCCCGTGCAAAAAGACTTCTCCGATTGAGAGAAGGTCAAATAGCAGAAGGACGTTTTCCAGGATTGAAAGTTGAGAAGGTGTTATTTAAAGAACTCAAAAAAGACATAATCAATGATTACAAGATAAATAGTCGAAAATCTTTAGACCGACTTGAGATATCTCTGACACATCTGGAAGATTATTTTGATGGGATGAGAGTATGTAACATCACATCGGGATTCATAGATCAGTATGTGGTTCAAAGGAAAGAATTGGGGGCTAGTAATGCCACGATAAATCGTGAACTCTCTGCGTTAAAAAGAATGTTCACTTTAGGAAAGAGAAAGACACCACCAAAAGTAATCTCCATTCCCCACATCCCAAAATTGGAGGAACCCCCTGCAAAAAGTGGATTCTTTGAGTATGAAGATTATATCCGACTAAAAGACCAATTACCAGACTACTTGAGACCCATCCTAACAATAGGATATTTCACTGGAATGAGAAAGAGTGAGATACTTAATCTGACATGGGATGAGACAAACGTCTTTGAAAAGACCATTACTCTGTCAGCTAAGAGAACCAAAAACAATCAGTCGAGAAAAATCTTTCTTTATGGTGAACTATACGAGACCATCTTAAGACAGAAGATAATAAGAGATAATCAATACCCAGACTGTCCTTATGTGTTCTTTAGAGAAGGTCAACAGATAAGAAATTATCAATCTGCATGGCATACGGCCTGTAAGAGGGTTGGACTCAAGGGAAAGGTCTTACATGATTTGAGGAGAACTGCGGTCAGAAACATGACCAGGTCAGGAATTCCTGAAACAGTTGCTATGAGAATTTCAGGTCATAAGACCCGAAGTGTTTTTGACCGATACAATATTACGAGTGAAGATGATCTTCGAATTGCCGCTGAAAAGATGGATGAATCATATAAGGAAAAACAGGGGTCGAGGATAGAAAATGGTCACAATTTGGTCACAATTCGGGTCACAGGGGAAAGGGAGTAAGTTAGGATGACAAAGGGCTATCATCCTAACTTATTGAAATTATTGGCGGAAGTGCATGAGAATCGAACTCACCTGAGAGAGTTTTAGTCCCTCACACCGGATTTGAAGTCCGGGAGGCCCACCAGTGACCTTGGCACTTCCGCATGTTTATGGGTACTCGGCATTCTGCATCTGTTCAAAAGAGCAATCAAGTAATTGGACCGTTGCCTCATCACCCTTTTTCAGAAACGACGCATTTTCCGGTAAGATAATCAGCCCGTTAGCCCTGACCATAGACTTCAATATACCGGAGCCCTGCTCGCCTGTGGTCGAGGCTGTGTATTTTCCATTTTCGTATTTGACGCAGGCTCTAATGAAATGTCTGGTACCTCTCTTTTTCGTGATGTCCTCCTCGAGAATTGCCTTCACCGTCTTTCGAAAAATATTTTTACGGCCCATCATCTTGAGGATGGACGGCCGTACAAACTGTTCAAAGGCAACCATGGATGATACAGGATTGCCGGGAAGTCCAAATACGGGAACGCCGCCCATGGAGCCAAAGGCAAGGGGCTTCCCCGGTCTCATGGCAACCTGCCAGAATTGCATCTCATTCCCTACTTCCTTCATTACATCCTTAACGAGATCATAATCTCCTACTGATACGCCCCCCGAGGAAACGATAATATCAGCCCGCAAGGCCGCTCCAAATTTTGAAACAAGATCTTCTCTTTTATCTCTTGCTATCCCGATTTGCAGGGGAACACCGCCACACTCCATAATCTGGGCAGCGAGGGAATAACTGTTGCTGCTGATGATCTGCCAGGGGCTGGGATTCTCATCAATGTCCACGATTTCATCACCCGTCGCAATGACGGCAACCAATGGTCTTTGATATACCTTTATAAAAGAGCGTCCGAGCGCTGCCAGCATGCCGATCTCCGCCGGTCTGATAATATCCCCCTGCGTAATGACACGCTCTCCCTCTCTCACATCTTCGCCAGCATGCCTGATATCCTGCCCTTTTGTGGCCTCTACAAATATCTTTACCCTGTCACCGGCCTTCTCGGTATCCTCCACTCTCACCACTGCATCGGCTCCTTCAGGGAGCGGTGCGCCGGTCATAATCCGGGATGCTTTGCCCCCATCGATCTTCTTGCGGGGAACCGCTCCGGCAGGTATATCTTCGATCACATCCAGAACAGCGGGCTTCTCTACAGAAGCGCCCCTTGTATCCTCTGCGCGAATGGCATATCCATCCATGGCGGAATTATCTTTCGGCGGGATGTTGCGGTACGCAAATATATCTTCACCGATAACCCTGCCAAGGGAATCCAGGATGTTAACCTTCTCCTGACATAGAGGGATAATGATACGTAAAATCCGGTGTAATGCTTCTTCAACACTGATCATTTGTCGTAAATGTTTGATAATTTATAATGAGGATATATTGTGCAACTTATTGATAATTGCGTAAAATTCCGTATTTTTTATTCCCTGTAATGCAACTAATTTCGTTCCATAGCTAACTCAAATGCCTTGCCTTGTCAATAGATAAGCTGAGCATCTTTATTCTTGAATAAAAGATGCATATAATATAGGTGTGATTGAATTATGACCTTTGAGTGTCATTACAACGAAGAGAACAACGAGAAATCTTGTTTGCTATACACAGGTGCAAGATTTCTCCTTTCAGTCGAAATGGGTATAAAGCTAGGTAAGGTGTTGCTGCAAAAAAGATATTATTAATATAAAAGAGGATAGAGTGAATGGACGTGACGTCATTGCAGAAGCAGATCAGACAATTGCTCAAGGAAAAAAATGCCGTTCTTCTGGCTCACTATTATCAGCGCGGTGAAATTCAGGATATTGCCGATATCTTAGGTGATTCTCTCGCGCTCAGCATGGGGGCCGCAAAAACTCATGCCGATGTCATCGTATTTGCCGGTGTCCATTTCATGGCAGAGAGCGCCTCCATACTATGCCCTGACAAAAAAGTCCTCCTTCCGAGAATGGAAGCGGGATGTGCCCTGGCAGACATGATAAATGCGGCAGAACTGACAAAAGTTAAAATCAACAATCCGGGAGTACCCGTTGTCACCTATATTAACTCAACTGCGGAAATCAAAGCCCTCAGTGACATCTGCTGTACTTCTTCCAATGCAATAAACATAGTAAAATCTCTCCACGCCAGTAAGAAAATCATAATGATACCTGACGGAAATCTGGCCCGTTACACTGCGAAATTCACCGATAAGGAAATCATCCCCTGG
>JAFNGM010000065.1:10173-10301 GCA_017885225.1 Syntrophaceae bacterium
GATTTTGTCGGAAGTACGGGAGGTATTCTGAGATTTGCCAGGGAATGTGATGACGCGGAGATCATTATAGGCACGGAAATGGGAGTCATTCATCAACTGAAAAAACAGAACCCCGGGAAGACGTTTAT
>JAFNGM010000066.1 GCA_017885225.1 Syntrophaceae bacterium
GAGGCTGATATTTTGACATTTCGTACCGTAGAAAAAGGAGGCCCTCATGGATCAAGAAGAAAAAAAAGGCTGGAACCCCTATATCGCCGGCGCCCTGACCGGTTTGCTGCTCGTGTTTTCCGTGTGGTTCACGGGAAAGTACGTAGGCGCGTCGACGACATTTGTCCGATCGGCAGGCTATATCGAGCGTGTGTTTAATCCGGAAAAAGTCGCTCAGATGGAGTATTTCAAAAAGGAGGCACCAAAGATCGACTGGCAATTCCTCTTCGTCATCGGCATTTTTATCGGTGCTGTGGTGTCTTCGACAACATCCCGCTCCTTTCGCTGGCAGGCTGTCCCGTCCCGCTGGGAAGAACGCTTTGGTCCGGCCATCCCGAAGCGCGCCGCCGCCGCGTTTATCGGGGGTGTTGTGGCCATGTTCGGAGCCAGACTCGCTGATGGGTGACCGAGCGGTCATGGACTGAGCGGTTCGCTCCAGTTAGCTGCCAGCGGTTTTGTTGCGTTGATCTGTTTCTTTATCGGCGGAATAGTGATGGNNTTGATCACCGGGATTATTTTCGGATTTTTGCTTCAGAAAGGCCGCGTGATACGCTACGACAAACAGATTGGCGCCCTTCTCCTGAAGGATATGACAATCGTGAAGTTCATGTTGACCACCATCCTTGTCGCCATGGTGGGGGTTTATCTTCTTGTGGACCTCGGGCTGGCGAAACTTTCCTTAAAGGCCACCATCCTTGGGGGAAATATCATCGGTGGATTGATTTTCGGCGTGGGCTGGGGCCTTCTCGGCTATTGCCCCGGAACCCAGATGGGCGCTCTCGGAGAAGGGCGCTGGGATGCTGTGTGGGGACTTATGGGCATGCTGGTTGGTGCAGCACTCTTCGCTGAGGCATACCCGATTATGAAATCATCCGTCCTGACCTGGGGAGATTTCGGAAAGATCACGATTCCCCAGCTTTTGGGAATAAACCATTGGCCGGTTATTGCGGCCATGGTAGTGTTGGGCGTGATTTTGTTCAGATGGTTTGAGAAAAAGGGACTGTAACGGGGACACCCGTTCCCGATTATATCAACTTAAAAAAAACAGTATTGTGTCCCCGTATTTATGTCCCCGTATTTAACTCGTATTTAACTAAGATTACTGGCCCTGACTCCGAGGAGCCTGACCCGTTTATCCAATTGGATTTTCTTCAGACAGCTGAAAACCGCTTTCCTCACTTCTTCTTCTGAATCTATGAAATCATGCAGAGTCGTCGCTCGTGTCAATGTCCGGAAATCGCTGAATCTCACTTTTACCGTGAAGGTTCTGGCTTTATATCCATTGCTCACCATGTCTGCGATGACATCCTTCGTTAATGCGGCAAGGGTCTTTGCAATAACCTGCCAGTCTTTGACATCGGTCTGAAACGTTATTTCCCTGCTGATTGACTTAGGTTCCCAGTGAGTAATAAGAGGACTCTCATCAATACCCCTGGCTGCATCATAGAGATACCTGCCNNTGACCTATCGTTGCGATATTGATCTCGTGCAGCCGTGCCTCCGTCTTGGGTCCAACACCATAGAGCTTCCTGACAGGGAGAGGCCATATTGTATCCTTAATGTCTTCTTCCGTCAGAATGGTCAGCCCGTCAGGCTTCTTCATGTCAGACGCAATTTTCGCGAGAAGCTTGTTCGGCGCGATCCCTATGGAGCATGTCAGGCCGGTTTTCTCTCTGATGCCGATCTTAATACGGCGGGCAATATTTTCCGACGTTTCATCAATATCAGTAATATCAAGATAGGCTTCATCAATACCCCCGCTTTCCATACGAGGACAGATATCCGTGAGGACATTTTTGAATTCATCGGAAGCGGCGGAGTACGCATCATAGTCAACGGGAAGGTACACGGCATGGGGGCAGAGTCTGTAGGCTGTTTTCAGCGGCATGGCTGAATGAACACCGTATTTTCTCGCTTCATAATTCGCCGTAGCTACGACGCCTCTCCTAAAGGGATCTCCCCTGCCTCCGATGATCACAGGTTTGCCGACCAACTCGGGTCGCCTCTTCTCTTCAACGGCGGCGAAGAAGGCATCCATGTCGATATGAAGAATTCTTCTTTTCGGGGAGTTCATCAGGACGGCAGTACCAATTCGTGGATATTACATGATTTATTTGACCACAGATACTACGAGAACAGGAATAAAGTAAAGAACAGAAAAAATGATACAGACAACGCATAACGTATCAAACCATTTTTCCCGCCGGAGCAGCTTCTCATCCCAATTCGTGCGCTCTATAAAATTGCGGAAGCGCGTGAGTAAACTTTGCTGACAATACGTTCCACAGGTTGCTGCTCGTGGCCGCCATATGAATCGTGTCGAATGCGGTGCTCTGCGCTGCATACTCTTATCTCCCTTGCAGCCATAGTATAGAACGTTCGTTCTATTGTCAAGAAAAAAAGTGATTCTGTGTTCAAGGGTTCGGCATTTCATGATATATGTTATTCATATGAGATGATTTAAGTGAGGAGAACAGGCATGAAAAATCAGACAGAAGGTTATCCCGTGGTGATCGCCATTCCCGTCGCGTGGGGAGAAATGGACGCTTTTCAACATGTCAACAATAACGCCTATTTCCGGTACTTTGAAAGCGCCAGGATGGCATATTACGAGAGACTGAATCTGGGGGATTTGAAGTCTCGCACAGGCATCGGCCCTATTCTCGCCGAAACATCATGCAGATTTAAAACACCGTTGACGTATCCCGATACCGTTCTTGTCGGAGTGAAAGTCACTAAAATGGAGGAAGACCGTTTTATGATGAATCATCGCATTGTGAGCACAAAACTGCAGAAGATCGCCGCCGAGGGCAACAGTGTGATTGCGACGTTCAATTACAGGGAGAACAAGAAAGTCCGTGTGCCGGAGGAAATGAGGTTGAATATTGTGGATCTCGAAAAAAGCGTAAACAGTAGTTAAGCACTTACCATGCGTACATACAGACCGAGCCTGTTTTGAATGCCGTGCAGAACGACATAGGGATGCAATACCAAGCAGGAGATTATTGCTCAGAAGCAATTTTTTATGCCCATTTTTCTTGACGCTCACACCTGTTTTCCTTATAGTGTGAAGCACTACGCAGGTACAGTAAAGGAGGAGAAATGGTATCACTTCTGGTTTTCTTAGGCATCGTCGCAGTGTTTGGTATCTTTATCGTCAGCCTTTATAACGGTCTCGTGCGCGCCCGTAACGAGGTAAAAAATGCCTGGAGCTCGATCGACGTGCAGCTCAAGCGGCGTCATGATCTCATTCCCAATGTCATCGAAGCCGTCAAGGGGTACGCCGCCCACGAACGGCAGACACTGGACGCGGTCATCAAAGCACGGCAGGAGGCAGCAGCGTCTATGGGAAATATCGAAGATCGGGCGAGGGCCGAGAATGCGCTCACCCAGACTTTGCGATCCCTCTTCGCCCTGGCAGAGGCATACCCCAACCTGAAAGCGAATGAGAATTTCATCGCGCTGCAGGGAGAATTGGCCGCGACGGAGAACAAGATCAGTTTTTCCCGCCAGTATTATAACGACTCAGCCATGCGATATAAAAACAAGGTGGAAATGTTCCCCGGCAACTTAATTGCGGGTATGTTCAACTTCCAGGTTGAACCTTTCTTTGAACTGGAAGCGGCCGGGGACCGTGACGTTCCGCAAGTCAAGTTTTGATAAATCCATGCTGTCAATTACAGCGGGGATATTCTCATCCCGTACGGGAAAGGGGGTTCTATGATACAGACAGTGAGCAATATTGGATGGTCCATGCTCTTTTCACTGGTGGGCGGTCTCATCGGCATGGCGCTTGTGTTGATGGCTTCAACACTTGTACCGAAGCTGATGAATCGGTTGACGCCGAATATCGACGAGGAAAAGGAAATCGCCCGGGGAAATACTGCCGTGGCAGAATATTATGGAAGGGTAGTGGGCGCCTGTATCCTCGGACTGAGCATTGTCATCGGCGCCGCAGTGCTGGGCGGCCTCATCTCCGCACTCCATTAGAAGCAGTTGAATGGCGCTCTATGCGGGCAGGTTTCGCCAACTGCATAAATTCCTCACTATACTCTATCCCGGAGGCCGGGTGTATCATCCGGTTCGAGAACTGATGGAAGAATCAATAAAAAAATGTACTGTCCTCGCAGCAATACTCCTTGTATTTCTTTCTTCATCCTCTGCCTTTGCCCGCGGCGGTGGAGGCTGTCTGGTAAAGGGTACTCCTGTCATAACTCCCGCAGGTACTGTCGCCATTGAAACGCTCCGTGCGGGCGACAGGGTATGGAGTATCTCAGGCGAAAAACTCCTCGC
>JAFNGM010000067.1:0-4291 GCA_017885225.1 Syntrophaceae bacterium
AATAGATTCGGTCACTGCCTAACGACTGAGCTAAGCGGCCCGGCAGCGCCGGGTCCGACTTGAGCGTATAGTTAGGCAATTAATCACTCGATCCGCGAAGCATGAATAGTACAAGTTCGGGAACAAATAGGGCCTTAAATGTGTTACAACATTAGAGACCAGCTGGGATTTTTGAGTGCATCATTTCCTTTCGGTCCAACTTACGCCCATCCACTATAAAAGTTCCATCACCAACTGCGTGAACAGTTCGCCTCTCCTTTCGAGAATTATCAAAGTACGCCGCAACGCCTTCGAGGACGACGATATTGTGCTTCTTGACGATATCGACAACTTTGCACTCGATATTCGCCATGCATTCTTTTATCAAGGGCGCTTTGACATGCTTTCCCTTCACGGGGGTCAGCATGAACTTTTCAAATTTGTCTGTATCAGCGCCGGAACATGTTCCCACTCCAACGACCTTATCAAGCATGTCAACAGTGGGAATTGCAATAACACACTCCTTCGTTTTACGAAGAGCAGCAAAGGAATAGTTCCAGGACCCAGTGGTCATGGCAAATATCGGCGTAAAGTCTACCACCATTGTCCACGAGATCGTCATTATATTGTTCTTCTTTCCGTCATGTGTCGTAACAAGAACAACTGGACCAGATTCGATCAACGTAAACACTTTACTGATCTGCATTTTTCTCATGTGCGCACGCGCTCCTATCATTGTTTGCCTAACGTAGAAATCAGCCGGAACGTAGCGATCGGCTGTATTGATTTTGTTAAACGCTTTATTTTCTTTTTTTGTTCTTTTTAATATTTTTTTTCATCACCAGTGCAACCGACAAGTATTAATTATATACCATGCCCCGAGAACTCCCCCGAACTGAACTGATTGGGCGAGGCAGGCGTAAGCGACCCTTTAGGATTGGACGATTTCAAATTTTTTTGTGTGGCAAATTCCTTAAAACCGCGGTTCCGAATTTATTTGTACCTTAATCTCCCCTTGATATACAAATGGGCCAAATAATTTTTGCGGTTCAGGTTTTGCCATGCGTACATCGTTATTTACCGAGTAGTAAGATTCTAATGTCCCGCTTGGCACTATAGCGTAGTGTAATACATGGTGTGGACTACCAGATATTCCTTTCGGGCCTAAATGCTTTGGTGCGTAAGTTACAAGCAACTCCTCGCTTTCTATAAGATTCGCCAATTGAGGATCGTCAAATACACTCGCCGCAAGTAGAAAATCATCACGATGTATAATCGGCAACCTCACACGATTATTCAAAATTGGCGATTCAACTAGTAGGTATCCGTATGGCTGAAATGAACTTTTGGCTTTTACTTGGTTATTCTCATTCACGGTCGTTCCATTTCTATCAAAATCAAAAACTCGGAAAGCATGATTTACAATATCTGTCCAAGAAATATCTTTACCAATTTCTGGAATAATATCTTTTGCATCAACGCCTGTCGCGTCTTTGAAATTCTTCTTGTCTCGCTCTTGTACCGCGGAAATTATTTGCACTGCCCCATCATGATCCCCTTTTTTCAAATCCTCTTGAACCGAAGAAAATTCTTCCGACGTGAGGCCGGAATTCTTTTGAAGTTTTTTAGAAAGACTTTCATGTTTTCCCATCACCCAAAGAAGCGACACAACCCAAATAAATAAAATGAAGTTAATTATTTTGATTGGAGTTGAAATATAAACAAGAGAAATTAGAGATGAGGCAAGGAACAAAACAGTGGTAACTTTTTGTGGTTTCCATAGACGAACCACAGCCATAATCGTAAATATCAGCGTTGCTATTGCTGATATCACAATTAGGGCCGCAGGAGCTGTATAATTTCCGCCGAGATCTTCGGCTGAAGATGCGACCGAAAGTATCCAAACACCTATTCCAAAAATTGCGAGGGTTTTGCTTTTCATAATGTTATTTTACTAAATCTTCCATTTGGACGTTTAACAATTAATATACGTAATACCTAATATCTGAAATAGATACAAAAATAACCTGATAAAGAGATGAAATTAATCCAATAATATTCAATGGTAAATTGGGGGACACTTCCCGTATTAATCAAACATTAATTTGGGAAATGTCAGTAAATTGTTTTAATACGACATAAAACACAAAACCCCGCTCTCACTCAGAAATGCGGGGTTATGTTTCAAAACGGTGTTCCCTCCCTGTTTTTAAAGACGGGATGAAAAACTAAGTTGTTATGGTTCTTGTGCTACCTCCTTGAACTGATTAAGGAAAATACACCTTCTTGCGGAATTGTCAAGAGATAATTGGGATGTGCCTGAATCGGCGCATAGAGCGGAGTTTTGGAGCTTTTCAAAGTAATCATCATAAATAACTCAATGAGTGAGCCGGAAAAAAGTTGGACGTAAATATTAATATTTGACAGAGAGGCTTCCTTTCCCTATAATCGCGGCGCTAAATAATCCATTACTTTCTCACTACATCAGAGAGATATGGTGCCATAGAAAAAAGGGGGATTATGTTATAAGTATCCTTGAAAAATCCCCCTCGATCCCCCCTTTACGAAAGGGGGAGGTGCAAAACCATAACGTATTAGAAATACTGGATTCCGGATCAAGTCCGGAATGACAATAAAATTCTGTTTTCGGAATAATGAAAAGAATACTGGATCATGCCTTAGTGGTCACCCAAGGGCATGAAGGTTTACTATGAGGATAAACAATTTAGATCCGGGGAGAATTGCCATCATCGGGCCAGGCAGACTGGGGACTTCTCTTGCCTATAAATTCGGCAGGGATAACAAGAGGGTTACCCTCTATTATCATGATTCCGAAGTCTGCCGGACCATCAACAGGGAACACCTGAATCCGAAGCACCTGACGGAGGAGCTCGCGAAGAGACTTGGGGGCATGGATCAGGTACCCAGATTAGCCCCCACGGTCTACGCGACGAATAATCTGGAGAGGGTTATTGACGATAACGATTTCATTTTTCTTACCATCACGATGAACAGGCTTCCCGATTTCCTGAATTACCTCAAGCCGCTCCTTGAAAAGAAGGCGGGAGATACATGTCTCGTTTCTCCAATCAAAGGATTGATCTCCGATGAGATTACCAAAGAACTGATTACCCCATCCCAGCTGATCAATACTAATTTGTTTAATATCAGGGATAAGTATGAGGTGGTGTGTATCGGCGGGCCTTTCTTTGACATGGATATCATGCTGGGGCATCCCGTGTGCGTCACCGTTGCCGGGAATAAGCGTATCGCGAAGATCATCAGGGAAGAAATTATCAGGTTCAATCGCAGGGAGTTCACCTCATTCTATAATTTTGATATTATCGGCGTCGAGGCATGCGGCGCACTCAAAAACATTGTGGCAAATATTATGGGCACGGTGAACTCTATGGATCTGGGTAATTCTATCCCCGGAACTATATTTGCGAGATCCGGCGTGGAGGTACGGTCATTATCAAAATTGCTGGGCGGCGGTTTTCAGGCTTTTCACAGTCAGGCCGGTGTGGGGGATATGTATATAACCCTTTCTTCCGTGGCGAGCAAAAATTACCGGTACGGAAAATATTATTATGAATTATACGGTGGGAATCCCATAGAAACGGATATAAAGGTGCTGGAAAGGATAGACGGTACGCCGGAAGGGCCAAATACCATCAGAAATGTGCACAAATATCTGGAAAAAAAGAATATGTATAGTCCGTTGTTTCACTGTGCCTATAAGATATTTAACGAGGTGGGCCACAAGAAGGACATCCAAGAACACATCATTCAGGCCTGCCAGTTCGATAAAAGAACGAGAGAATATATCGGCCCGGTATCAAGAATGCTCTACAAACTTCTTCCGAACTTCTGGTATCGAAGACATAAGGGATTGATGTCGAACCTGGAAATATAAATAGAAGGCTATAACGCTTTTTGATAAATAAATTTTTTTTTATCAGGGCTGGCGAAGCTCATAATTAAAAAAAGGAGAAAATCTATGGATCAGGTCAAGGTATTATTAAACGATAATGAGATACCCACGAAATGGTACAACATCCAGGCGGACATGCCGACTCCCATGAAACCTCCTCTTCACCCGGGTACGGGGAAACCTGTGGGCCCGGATGATCTGGCTCCTGTCTTTCCTATGAACCTCATTGAACAGGAAGTGAGTCAGGCACGGTGGATTGACATTCCCTTCGAAGTTCTCGAGAAATACCTCCTGTGGCGGCCTACGCCGTTGTGCAGGGCCCGTAATTTTGAAAAGCTGCTGGGCGCGCCTGTGAAGATATACTATAAAAATGAAGGA
>JAFNGM010000067.1:4360-8170 GCA_017885225.1 Syntrophaceae bacterium
ATGTCTGGGGTGCCGAATGCATTCCCAGCCCCAGTACGTTGACGAACGCGGGAAGAAATGTGCTCGCCGAGCATCCCGATTCGCCGGGCAGTCTGGGCATTGCGATCAGTGAAGCCGTAGAGGATGCGGTAACCCATAAAAACTCGCGATATTCATTGGGGAGCGTATTAAATCACGTCCTTATGCACCAGACCATCATCGGCCTGGAGGCGCAGAAGCAGATGGACAAGTTAGGTGTCTATCCTGATGTCGTCATCGGCTGCGCCGGCGGTGGCAGTAATTTTGCCGGCATCGCCCTTCCTTTTGCGAGGGATAAGATTCATGGCAAAAGGGTGACCATTATCGGCGCGGAACCGTCATCGTGTCCGACCATGACCAGGGGCCCATTTGCCTATGATTTTGGTGACCTTGCGAAAATGACGCCCCTTCTTCCCATGTATACCCTTGGACACGATTTCGTGCCTCCGTCCATTCACGCGGGTGGATTGCGGTACCACGGCATGGCTCCTGTCGTCAGCCACCTGGTAAGGGAAAAGGTGATGGAGGCGAGGGCGTATAACCAGCTGGAGACTTTCGATGCCGGTGTGAAGTGGGCACGGACCGAAGGTTTTATCCCGGCGCCGGAGACAAATCACGCCATCGCCGCGGTTGTGGATGAAGCCATGCGCGCCAAGGAAGAAGGCAAGGAGAAGGTCATCCTCTTCGACTGGAGCGGTCACGGGCTTGTTGATCTCGCGTCGTACGAAGCATATCTTTCCGGGAAGCTTGAACAGTATGATCTTCCGGAAGAAGAGATTCAGAGGGCACTGAAGGCGATAGAGGGATTACCGAAACCATAACATGCTGTTGAAAAACGTACATCTACTTCGTTGTGCGGCAACCCTCGTCATTCAACGTACTTCACTGTACGCCTCATTCCTCGGGTCTTGCGCGCCTTGCATCCGAACATTTTTGAACAGCCTGGAAAGAGCGTGTTCTCGAACACGCTCTAAATGAGCAGTATTTCGCGAGGCCATAAGCCGTCATGGGACAATGATGTTTCCCCTTGACGGCTTATTTTTTTTTAGGGATGGTATTTACCGTACCTGGATGCCCCTGTAAAATTACACTCTGGTAAGTGAATCCTATGAAGAAGTATGACCATTTTGAAATGAGATGTCCACGGCTGGGCGGTGAGGTCACTTTCTCTTACTGCCGGCGGGAAGGGGGTGACATCCCCTGTCTTCGCGTCATCACCTGCTGGCATTCATTTTTCCCCGTTGAACAATATATGAAAAAGAATATGACAGAGGATGCATGGAATAGCTTTGTGAACAGGATCCCGAAAGACAAAATCATTACAATTGTTGAACTCATTGAGGAGGCGAAGAAGCGGGAGGGGCAAAAAAAAGCCAATAAAGATAATGGATCTCTTTGATCAAAAAGATAACGGAAACGAACTCAGTCCCCTTGCGGACAGGATGAGGCCTCAGACCCTTGCCGAATTTGTGGGACAGTCCCATCTTTTGGATGAAGGCAGTCTCCTGCGTCGCGCCATTGAAGAAGACAGGCTGTTTTCGATGATTTTATGGGGGCCGCCGGGTTCCGGAAAGACAACCCTGGCCCGGATTATCGCCAAGGAAACGAAATCCAATTTTGTGAGTTTTTCGGCCGTCCTTTCCGGGGTAAAAGAGATCAGGGCCGTTGTAGACGAAGCGGCGTCACTGTGGCGTTACCATCGCAAAAAAACAATCCTTTTTGTCGATGAAATCCATAGGTTCAACAAGGCTCAGCAGGATGCCTTTCTCCCCCATGTTGAAAAAGGTCTCATTACACTCATCGGCGCCACGACAGAAAATCCCTCTTTTGAAGTAATTTCTCCGCTCCTCTCCCGATCGAGGGTTATGGTCCTGAAGCCATATGCAGAAGAGGAACTGATCGCCATAATCAACCAGGCCATTCATGATCGTGAGAAGGGTCTGGGAAAACTTTCTCTGGAGATAGACTCAGACGCGTGTNNGGAGGACAGAAAGGAAAAGAGAATTACCCGTGCCATGGTCGAGCAGGCCCTCCAGAAAAAAGCGCTGCACTATGACAAGGGAGGCGAGGAGCACTACAACCTGATTTCCGCCCTTCACAAAAGTCTCCGGGGGAGTGACCCCGATGCCGCCCTTTACTGGCTTGGTCGAATGCTTGTCGCCGGTGAAGATCCCCTTTACATTGCCCGGCGTATGGTAAGGTTTGCGTCTGAAGATATCGGAAATGCCGATCCCAGAGCCCTTACTATTGCCGTTTCCGCCATGCAGGCTTTTGATTTCATCGGTTTGCCGGAAGGTGAGCTGGCGTTGGCTCAGGCCGCTGTGTACCTTGCTACCGCGCCAAAAAGCAACGCTCTTTATGTCGCGTATGGCAAGGTAAAGGGAGCTATCAGCCAAACCGGCGCCCTCCCTGTGCCCCTTCATATAAGAAATGCACCGACGCGCTTAATGAAAGATCTTGACTATGGGAAGGATTATCAATATGCCCATGATTTTGAAGATGCCTATATTTCCCAGGAGTATCTTCCCGGAAAATTGCAGGGGAGCACCTATTATATTCCTACGGACAGGGGATACGAGAAGGTGATCAAAGAAAGAATGGAGCAGTGGCGGAAACTTCAAGAAGCAATGAATGCGGGAAATAAAAAAAAGAAAGGGGAGACTTAATGTCTCCCCAAGATCAGGAGGAATGAAGGATGACTACCTTCTTGAGTTTTTTTAGTTTACTACCGGTTAACCATGCCCGTGTATTAACCGATAACTAACATTCTTTGCAGTGTTTTAATGCACATCCTGTGCCATGTCCCGCAAATACCTTCTAAGTTATTTATTTTACAGTAATATCGTGGAAAAAAGAAGGAGAAAAGGAATTTTTGTGATGGGAAAAAAATGGCAATGAATGTCGGTCAGGGAGTGACAATGTATATATAGTGTGTAATAAAACAACTACTTAGAATGTAGTGAGCGATTGTTCAAAAAATCGACATAATTGTCGAGGGATGTAGCATTATCAAGCATATTGTTTATAAGGCAAGAAATTATTGACTTTTCATGGTGATGGCATAATATGTCCGTCTCGTGGAAAGAATTACCCATTGAAGGTTATATTCCGTACCAGGGAGATAACGTGAAACCTCATAAGAAAATCGTCTGGCAGGAACGTACTCGCAGTTATGAAGGGCGTTTTTTGCAGCCCATCGCCGTTGCCATTTTTTGTACCGTGTTCATTGGCCTCATACTTATTATGGGTATCATTGATCTTCAGCGGAGCACTAGAATCCTTGTAGGCTTCATGGAGAATCAGGGTCTTCGCATAATTGGTGTCGTCGAAAGGCTGTCCCAGGAAAATTTAAACGCCCTTATCCAGGCTTATCAGAGGGATAGTGGGGGAACCTACGTACCGCGCACCGATGAGACCCTGTTGCCGCAGAAGTCGTTGACTGCAGCCCTGGTGGATATTGGGCGTGAGATCGATAACGAATGGAAAGCAGGCCGGATCAGTGAGGAATATCTGGGGAAATATGCTCATGAGAAGGATTTATGGTATATTGCCTTATTGGATAGGCGTGGAAAAGTTGTGTACCAGAGCAGGTTTCTCTCGGCAGAGCTCATCGGGGGACGTGATTCCGACGTGTTAAAAAAAGAAGAGATAAATGTCGACCTCTTCAACAGGCTCGGCAAACAGAAAAAGATAGGTTTTGTGGCACTGCGGCGTAAAGACGGGAGTGGTACGGTCGTCATTGCCCTGGATCGTGACGGTCAAAAATTTTGGGGCATGAAGGTGTCTATAGAA
>JAFNGM010000068.1:0-12922 GCA_017885225.1 Syntrophaceae bacterium
GGTGATGTGGGGGAGAAAATCCCCGGCTACCCGATCATGGTTTTTCATATTCAGATAATAATTCCACAAAATCTTCAGGCAGCGGATGTGATTTATTGGTGCCCACACGAAAACATACCCACACAATCTCTCCTATCGCCGCGCACTCCGATGCCCCCTTTTTGAAGATTGCAAGCACCCACGTCAAACTTGATGTCCCAATCTTGTGGGCGCTCACGCCGATCTCAATGATTTCATCAAAACGAATCGGCTTCAGATACTCTACTGTTGATTTCACTAAGTGGAAATCAAGCCCTCTTTGAGAGACGAGGGTATGATAGTCATAATTAATATTTCTCATATATTCAGTAATTGCCGTATCAAAATATATGAGATAATGCGCGTTGAAGACTATGCCCTGACTATCAGCTTCCGCATATCTCACACGCAATTCATAAAAAAACCTAAACTGGTCTCTCTTCATCATGAACACTTCCTGTAGAAACCATTTTACTTCTTCAATTCGGCAATGAGTTTCGGCACCACGTCATAGAGGTCGCCGACAATGCCGAAGTCGGCGGCCTTGAAAATGGGGGCATTCTCGTCTTTATTCACCGCGGCAATTACTTTGGCATTGCGGAAGCCGGTCACATGCTGGACCTGCCCAGAAACTCCAAGTCCTAAATAGAGGTCCGGTTCTACCTGTGCACCGGAAAGTCCGATGCAGAGTTCTTCCGCCAGCCAATGGTACTCCTCGGCGATCGGTCTCGTGCAGGCGAGTTCACCGTGAAGGACATCTGCCAGCTGGCGGGCAAGGGCCACGTCTTCCTTCTTCTCCACGCCCCTTCCTACGCAGACGAGCAATCGTGATTCCGTAATATCTTTTGACTCCCGCTCTTTCACCTTTTTCTCAAGAATCTTTACCGTCGAGGGAGAATGTGCGGGAAGATTGATGATCTGTCCCTGTCGACCTTTTACCGCGTCAGCAGGTTCATACGTTCTCGGAGGGATGGTTGCCATTGCCGGTCGGGTTGTGCAGACCACCTTCTGCACTGCAGCACCTCCGTACGCAAGACGTTCCATCACAAATGATGCATGGTTATCATCGAATGTGAGCGCCATACAGCTGCTGCAAAGACCCGTGTCTATGCGTGCTGCAATGCGGGCAGCCATATCCTTCCCTCGCGCCGTGGCGGGAATAAGTATCAGATCGGGGACGTCTTGTTGTGCTTCTACAATGATACGCGGAATATAAGCATCGAGAGATTGATCTTCAGTGAGCGGCGGGAGAATAAAAACTTCATCAGCTCCACATTCGATATAGTCCCGCGCGCGTTCGCGATCCTGCGAGAGAAATACGGAGAGCCGTGTTCCCGTTTTTGTGGAGAGTTCACCTCCGATGCGTAAAAGCTCCAGCGTCTGTTCACGGTTTTCCGCAATAATCCAGATTCCGGCCATATGTTCTCCTTTATCTGATAACGCCTGTTTTTCGCAGAGACCCCACGAAACGGCTTATCTCCGCGGCGTTTGTTCCGAATCTCTCACAGGTTCGTTCTATCCGTGAAGCCGTTATGCTGAGAGTTTGCAGACAGGCCTCTCCGAGGGGCTGCAATTCATCCTTCTTGATTGTTACAACGGGCTTTTTCGAGGCCATCAATGTATCCTTTACACCCGGTATCCTGGGAACATTAATGTCGGGAAGAACTGTGACCAGTGCGGGAAGAGGTGCGGCAATCACTTCAATGCCTTCTTCAACGCGGCGCTCCGCCAAGAGCTTTCCTCCTTCGATAGAGAGTTTCTGAACAAAGGACACACTGGGTATGCCGAGTTTTTCCGATAGGCGGGGACCGACCTGCTGGGCGTAGAGATCGCTGGAACCTTCGCCGCAGATAATCAGATCGAAACTCTGGATACGGGAATGGATTACCTCCGCCAGGATTGCCGCGGTCTGGGAGGGTTCCAGATTGCCAAAGGAGGAATCGGCAATGAAGCAGGCTTGATCGCATCCGCGCGAGAGGGCGTCCTTGACGCCTTTTGTCGCCTCGGGTACGCTGACGGTGATGCCGATTGCGCTCCCGCCGAGTGTTTCTTTCAGCCGGACGGCTTCCTCAATGGCATTGCGGTCATACTCGCCGATTTTGTAGTCCACGGAGGAGAAATCGAGTTCCCCGGAAGCCATGCGCCGGACATAGGCTTCATCGACGACCCATTTGAAGCAGGCAATGATGGCTGGCATACATTTTACCTTTCATGGTCATTCCCGTCCCCGCCTGCGCGAAATAAACTGCGGTGGGAATTCAGATTTAGAACCCTCTGGATTGACTGGTCACGCCAGACAATGACAATAAACGTTATCGCAGCACGTTCCCAGAGATCACCATTCTCTGTGCTTCCGAGGTGCCTTCGTAGATCTCGGTGATCTTGGCATCGCGCATCAACCGCTCCACCTTGGCGCCCTTGCAGTAGCCGTAGCCGCCATGGATCTGTACCGCTTTTACGGTATGTTTCATCGCAGCTTCTGACGCATAGAGTTTGGCCATAGCGGCTTCCTTGCTGAAAGGCTTATTCTGGTTCTTGAGCCAGGCAGCGTGATAGGTAAGGAAACGGGCGGCGGAGAGGGCCGTGGCCATGTCCGCGATCATCCAGGCGATAGCCTGATGGCGCGCAATGGGAGTGCCGAACTGGACACGCTCCTTGGAATACCGGATAGATTCATCCAGGGCAGCCTGGAGGATACCCACACACTGGGCGGCGATCCCGATCCGGCCGTGGTCGAAGCCGGTCATGGCCATCTGAAGTCCCATTCCTTCTTTCCCCAGCAGGTTTTCCCTCGGTACGCGACAGTCTTTGAAGATCATTTCCGATGTCTGAGATGACCTGAGCCCCATCTTTTTGAAATGTTCTCCCACTCTCAGGCCGGGCGCGCTTCTGGGGACGATGAGGGTGCTCATGCCCTTCCGACCTGCCGCTTTATCCGTCCAGACAAAGACAAGGTACGTTTCGGCTGTCGGGCCGTTGGTGGTAAAGGTCTTGGTACCATTGATGACGTAATCGTTACCATCGATTATGGCGCTCGCGGTAGCGGCCATTATATCGGTGCCCGCCGCGGGTTCAGTCAGGGCGAAGGCTCCCAGGTGTTGCCCTTTGGCCAGGGGGATCAGGAATTTCTTCTTTTGATCTTCTGTCCCGAAGAGGAGGAACATCATGCACACGATACCCGCATGAGTCGAAAGGGTAAACCCGGTAGAAGCACAGGACCGGGAAAGCTCCTCCACTGCAATGACGAACGTCAACTGGTCTGCGCCGGCACCCCCGTATTCCTGCGGAATGGGCATGCCCAACCAGTCTCCCTCTGCAAGCTTTTGAAGCAACTCGGCGGGGTGGCGGCTGTTCTCGTCGATTTCTACAGCAATGGGGTCTACGAAATTCTTGCAAAATTCCCTCATGTTCTGGCGAATCAATTCCTGTTCCTCTGTCAGCATGAAGTCCATGGTGTTCTCTCCTTCAATTGTATTATTCAAACTGTTATTTCGAGTGTCTTAAGCCTAACCGAAACGAAGCTGCACTCCCGTTCCTCCCTCAGGATGGTTCCAGTCAAGCACTTCGATACCGCAGGCAATCCGGCAAGTTCCGCATTCCAGGCAACCGTCGATAGTGGCAAGCACCACTTCTCCGTTTTCATTTTCGCTATAAAGACCGGCAGGGCAAATTCGAACGGCTGATTTCAAACGGGGATCTTTTTCCATGCCCGGCCTGATTTTTATATGTGGAATTGCGACGGGTTTGAATACATCAAGTCCCAGCTTCGCCTTCAAATCCACCGTCTCGCTCATATCTTCATTACCTCTCTCATATCCTTAACCATGCTCCACAATTCTCCCAGACTCACATGTTTTCTGAGCGTAGGGTAAAGCCTCTCCTTGGGGCCCGCCGGGATTGCGTAGATGTCCTTCATGAGGTTTCCGATCATTTCCGGATAGCGGGTGAAAAACCGGGGATTGCTGAGAACGACAGGTGTTTCCTGAAAGTTCTCTGAATCCTTGAGTACAAAGCTTTCCTCTAAAAGCTTCTTGTATACACCGAGGGTTTCGGTGTTATAATTTTTTTCCTCCTTGGCCTTTAGGACAGCCTTGGCGGCGAAGTAACCCGACGCCAGGGCATATTCCATGCCCTTCACGGTGAATCCGATATTCAGCGCCAGTCCGGCGGCATCGCCCGCGACGAGGATACCATTTCCGCAAAACCTACCCAGTGCCTTGAATCCGCCCTCCGGTATTATATGGGCCGAATACTCAACCGAGTTTCCTCCTCTAATGAGAGGAGTGATCTCAGGCCGGCTTTTGAACGCTTCCAGAAGTACCGGCACTTCAATGGGATTCTTCTCGTCTATGGCGTCCTCGATGCCGATGACGACTCCCAGGCTGAGGCTTTCCCTGTTCGTGTAGAGAAAACCGCCTCCGAATTTACCCTGTGTTATGTCACCTACGTAAAGATGCGCCGCGCCCTCGTTGCCTTCCAGGCGGAAGCGGTCATTGATCACCCCGGAATCCAAAGAGATCACTTCCTTTATACCAAGGGCAAAGTTTTGAGGGGAGGGATGTGACTGAAGACCTGCCTTTTCCGACAAAAGCGATAGCACACCGTCACAGGCAATAACCACATCGGCCCTCAGTTCATCACCCCCTGCCAGAACCCCGGAGATTTTCCCGTTCTCTTTGATGACGTCGTCGACCCTGATCTTGGAGAGAACCATAACCCCTTGCTCTTCAGCCTGTTCGGCAAGCCACCGGTCAAATTTTGCGCGAAGTATGCTGTAACTCTGGTGGGGTTCTTCCCGAAGTTCGTTCCCGGAGTAAGTCAGGGCCACCGAGCGGTCCTTTGTCATGAGGGTGAGTTCTTCACGGGCAATGAAACGTTCCAGAGGGGCCTTTTCGAAGAGACCGGGAAAAAGATCGCGAACGGGATTCACGTAGATGCGGCCACCGGTAACGTTTTTTGCGCCGGGATAGTCCCCCCGTTCCAGGACCAGCACCTCAAGACCATTGCCTGCTAATGTATAGGCTGCGCCCAGACCGGCAAGACCAGCTCCCACGATGATCACATCGAATGTATCCATGTATCTGATGCGCCTTCTCGTTTATATGAATGATTGTAGTAAAAATACAGTGTTTCCCGGCGAAGTGCAATATCAAACAAGAGACGTTGGTTTGACGGCAAGAGCCTTAATCCCTCATTTCATATATTCGCATGCACTCCTGCTCAATTCGCACGGAGAAAGATATCTTCCTTTGGTCGATATGACACAGAACTTATGAAATAAAGCACTGAGAATGGGGTTTAAATCCGGTCATGAACGTTAAAATTTACGCTCCCTTACGGCGTGACCGATACGCGTTGATCTTCTCAATCAACAGGGGAACAAATGTCCGGCAATCTTCCACAATACCGTAATCCACCTGTTCAAATACAGGAGCCCTGGCATCCTTGTTGACGGCCACCATCACCTTGGCATTTACCACACCGATCAGATGCTGCAACTCACCGGAAAGACCTATGCCAATATACAGCTCAGGGCTTACCATCTTCCCGCTTTGACCGATCATGGTCTCATGCCCGGTCCAGCCTTCATCTACCACCGGTCGCGTACACCCTAAGGCCGCATGGAGCGTCTGGGCCAGATCGGCAATCTGCCGCCACCCTTCTTCATTTCCCGCTCCAGCCCCGCCCGCAATCACAATGGCGGCGGATTCCAGAGGCACGGTTTCCTGTTTCCTGCGCACTACCTGTAAAGTCTGAATTCTGCCTTCGAACTCCGCAGGGACTTCAAGCAGCACAACCTCGCCCTGGCGGCTTTCATCCATATGGGGCCTTGGGAAAACCCCCCTTGCAACTGTGGCCATCTGGGGGCGATTCTTCGGGCAGGTGATCGATATCAGCCCGCCATAGGCCGGAATCCACTGCTCCAGGATTCGGTTTTCATTGATGGTGAGATCGATGCAGTGCGCGGTCAAACCGGTTTTCAAACGGGCCGCCACCATGGGTGCAAGTTCCCGGCCCGCGTGTGTAGAGCCTATCAGCACAATCTCCGGCTTTTTTTCGTCAGCGAGAGAGACGATAATCTCCGTGTAAATCTCAGGTTGGTACCATGACAGAGTTGGCGCATCGCCCAGATAAACCCTGTCCGTACCGGCAGCGAACAAAGGTTGAACCTGGTCTTTAATCCTGTCGCCCAACAGGATGACTTCAAGGGTCGTATTCAGCTCGTTGGCAAGCGCACGGGCCTTGCCGATAAGCTGTAGGGAAATGTCCTGAATTCTTCCTTCCTCTTGCTCGGCAAACACCCAGATGGGGCCGCACGTATCTTCTTTTTTCATTTACTGATCCTATGCTTTACAAATCACCCACATCCACCGTTCATCCTCTGGGATCGAAGCTTCAGCCTGACTCCTGCTTTTCTGAGACCTATTCCGGAAACCAGTCAGATCAGACCTGCGTCTGCCAACTTCTGCATCAGCATTTCAGCTTTTTCCTCACTCGTGCCGTTGATGATCTCGACCTGCCGCCTTATGGATCGGGTGGTCATGGCCGACACCATGGTGGGAGAACCTGAAAGCCCCACCATATCTTCAGCGATACCCAGATCACGTGCGGACCAGCAGAGAATCTGCTTTTTTCTGGCCTTGATGATTCCTGAAAATGAAAGGACCCGGGGAGAATTAAGTGTACGGGTCACCGTGAAAACAGAAGGAAGCTTCACCTGCATCAGGCGGTATCCGTTTTCGATGCAGGCTTTGACCTTCCATGACTCCGGCCCTGTATCGGTGAGTTCTTCGACCATGGTTACCACCGGCATCCCAAGGAAGGCGGCAATCTGCGGGCCTACCCATTCTGTTCCGCCGTCACTGCTGGCCATCCCGCAAAAGATCACGTCATACCGCCCGATTTTCTCAATGCCCTTGGCCAGGGTAAACGCCGTGGCATACGTGTCTGCGCCGGCAAAAGCTCTGTCTGAAAGCAAAATGCCCTGATCTGCGCCAAGGGCAAGACATTCCTTGACGATGTTGCCTGCCTCCGGAGGCCCCATACTGATTGCAGTCAAAAAAGCTCCCCTCGTTTCCTTGATGTGTAGAGCCGCTTCCATGGCATTTTTATCCAAAGGATTTAATACCAGGGGCACCTCGGAGCGTTTCAGGGTTTTTGTGACCGGATCGATCCGAATCTGATCAGCCTGCTTGGGATCCGGCACGGCTTTCACGCATACGACAATATTATACATAGGATATTTGTCCTCGTTTTGTTTTTCATCTGCCCGGGACAAAAAGGTTCATCTTACACACATGCATTTCTTCTATGACAGCACCCATCGCGCAACAATAATTTTCATGATGTCCGATGTGCCGGCTGATGGTCCAAGAACAAACGCATCTCTCAGGTAGCGGGTCACCGGATATTCCACCATACACCCGTAACCACCGTGGATATCGACGGCCATCTTTGCCGCTTTTTGCGCGGCTTCCGTGGTAAAGTATTTTGCCACGGCGAACTCGTTGCTCGCATTTTGACCCTTGTCCTGAAGGAATGCCGCCCGGTACGCCAGAAGACGTCCGGCGTCAAGATCAATTTTCATTTCGGCCAGCTTGTTTTGAATGCTCTGCAGCTGGCTGATTGGTTTTCCGTACAGGATGCGTTCCTTTGCGAATTTCAACGAGGCCTCGAGACAGGCTGCCTGCAATCCTATGGCGCAGCCTACCATGCCGCCCCGGCCGACATCGCCGATTGCCGCCATGGCAACCCGCAACCCCTTGCCTTCAGCCCCTACTATCTGTCCCTTGGAAACCCGCAGATCCTCAAAGGAAAGCTCGCCGGTGTTGCATCCCCGCATGCCGATCTTGTTCTCTTCATGGGTTGCCTTAAAACCCGGCATGTCTTTTTCGATGAGAAAGGTCGTGAATGCTTTGGGATCCGCTTCATCCTTGGCCAGGATCGTAAGGGTATCGGCAATATGAGCATTGGTGATGAAACATTTACGGCCATTAATGATGTAATGGTCTCCATCTTTACGATAGGTTGTCCGGCCTCCGGTTGGATCGGACCCTCCGGTGGGCTCCGTAACGGCGGTGGTGGAGAGACGCTCCCCGGTGGCCATGCCGGGAAGATATTTACTCTTTTGCGCATCGTTTCCAAATTTTACAATCGGTTCGATTCCCAGGGCAAATACCTGCAGCATCATGGCCGTGGCCACAGAAATGCGGCTGATTTCCTCAAGGGCGATCATGCGCGCCATATAGCCCAGTCCCAGGCCGCCATATTCTTCCGGAATGGTCACTGCCATCATTTCGGCTTCTGCCAGGGCCTTCACAACGGCATCACACACTTTGCCGCTTGCTTCCATCTCAGCCACCCATGGGGTCAGCTTTACTTCGGCAAATTCTCTGGCTGCCTTTCTGAACATTTCTTGTTCCTCAGTAAATGTGAAATCCATCATTAACCTCCTTTTTTAGCGTTCGTTATACTTGTCGATCCTATTGTTTTTTATATCCTTTCGGTTGCCTGTTGTCAATCTTTTACTACACTTTGTGAGGTGTTAATAATCAATGAAAATATTTCGGTAATATCGTTGAGAGGAAATTTATGAGTTTCAGAATGATGAAAGCTGCTCAAGATCACCCCTGGTATTGACATTAATAAACATCCTTCCTTCAGGATCAAAAGACTTGATGACATCCTCCGTGATCTCCAGGATTTTCAGTCCCCGGTACAAACCGGTAATCTTCAGTTGATTACGGTCAATGAGCCTTTGCATGGGGGGAAGGCATTTTTTCGAGTACACCGCATGGAGGGGCTGAAGACCATCGGCTGACCTGGGCACTACAATATCATATCCGCGGGCGCATTCTGCCATATGCGTGATAAATGACATATTCAGAAAGGGCATATCACATGCGGAGATAAAGGCGTGTTCGCCGGTGGCAAAAAAGAGCCCTGTATAGAGCCCTCCCAGGGCCCCTTTATCTTTNNTTATGCCGTCATGATCGAGATAGTCCAGCGGGGAGTTTGTAACCAGGATGATTTCATCAAATAGCTGTTTGAAAATTCGGGTTGTTCTGTCTATCAGGCGTTCCCCTCCCACCGTGAGAAAGGCTTTGTTCGTTCCCATTCTTATGTTTTTCCCGCCTGATAAAATAATCCCTGTCATAGACCGTTTTTCAATCCGATTCATGGTTATATGTCAATACTTCACTTTTAATTCTGTACTTGACTGAGATTTTTAACGCAAGACTTTTTTGATCTGCCGCTTTGGTAAGGAGAGATTTGCCTTGATAAAATTTTTGACGGGTTGTAAGAGTGGGCGTGATGTAAATTCTGGAGGCGGTGAATGTACTGGGAAAATGATGTGGAGACAAAGGACCGTGGGAGCCTGGAGGCCTTCCAGCTTTTAAGATTCAATGAGACAGTGAAGATCGCGCAAAAATCGCCCTACTATCATACGCTGTTTATTGATATTGGACTGGATTCAGACGGAATAGACTCTTTGGAGAGTATCAAGAATATTCCTTTTACTACGAAAGACGATTTACGGGAGAACTGGCCCTATGGACTACTTGCCGTTCCAAAGGATGAGGTGATCCGCATGCACGCTTCTTCCGGAACGACAGGACGTGCCACGGTAGTGTTTCATACGGCGCATGACATACAGGCATGGACGAATGTCCTTGCCCGGTGCGTATATATGGCGGGCATGAGAAAAGGAGACGTGTTCCAGAACATGATGTCCTACGGACTTTTCACGGGAGGTCTTGGTTTTCACTATGCCGCTGAAAAAGTAGGTGCTTTGGTCATACCGGCAGGGGCGGGCAACAGTAAGCGGCAGATTCAACTGATGCGTGATTTCGATACGACGGTAATCCATATCATTCCGAGTTATGCCCTGCATCTCTCCCGGGTTTTCGAGGAGCTCAATGTAGATCCCCGGAATGATACAAAGCTCAGGATCGCTTTTATCGGGGCTGAGCCTCATTCGGAAAAGATGAGAAAAAAAATCGAGGAGATTTACGGGATCAAGGCATTTAATTCCTACGGTCTTTCGGAGATGAACGGGCCGGGTGTGTCTTTCGAGTGTCCTTATCAAAACGGGATGCACATCTGGGAAGACCATTACTTCGTGGAAATCATCGATCCGCATACATTGAAGCCTGTGTCTGAAGGGGAAGAAGGAGAGCTCGTCCTGACCACGCTCATGAGAGAGGGGATGCCCATCATAAGATACCGCACCAAGGATCTGACCCGTATTATTCCCGGGCAGTGCGCATGTGGGAGAACACACAGGAGGATCGACCGTATCAAGGGGCGAACCGATGATATGATGATTGTAAAAGGGGTCAATATCTTTCCCATCCAGATCGAAAAGAAATTGATGGAGATACCCGGCGTGGGGACAAATTTTGTCATCATCCTGGAAAGGGAAGGGTATGATGACATGATGATTGTCAAGGCCGAGGTGCAGAATGAATTATTCGCGGGTGACGCAAAACAACGCGAGAGTTTGAGAAAAAGGATCATTGATGAACTGCGGACGGACATTTTGATTACTCCGAAAGTTGAACTTGTCGGACCGGGAAGCCTTCCGAGCACCGAAGGGAAAGCCCTCAGGGTTATAGACAACAGAAAAGAATGAATGAACGCAGGAGGTTAAATATACGATGACTCATAGTGATGCAGGAAATTATAAA
This sequence comes from Syntrophaceae bacterium, assembly GCA_017885225.1. GTDB lineage: Bacteria > Desulfobacterota > Syntrophia > Syntrophales > UBA2185 > UBA2185. Next base: position 10,710 of record JAFNGM010000068.1, read on the forward strand.
GGAAAACATCCGACCGATGTGAAAAGCAATGAGAACATTGCCCGGGCTGTGGAGAAAAAAAGTATCGATGGCATTATTACGTGCGCCGATGCAGAGATAATTGCGGGTGCGTTAAAGGTGACTATGCAGGATGTTGGGCTCGCCGTTGATCTGATGGAAATTCGTATCAGCAAATGTCAATTGGGCCTCTTCGGCTACAGTCCTGAGAAGATGATTGTGAAGCCTGCGAACAGTGTACCCGGAGCATTGGAAAAGTCACTACGGGAAGCCCTCGTGAATGGCCGTCTTCCCTGCCAGGCTGCCTGGAATATGGCGACACAATCCGGCATTCCCAAAATGGAGATTTCGGCCGCCTGTGAGGCTTTAAAAATAAAGGTGAAGCCATGTCAGTTGGGGGCCTTCTGAAGGTTATCCGTTCTGCTCTTCGTATCGCGCGAGCACAAAGAGCATGTCAGCTAACCTGTTGAGATATTTATGAATATCGGCATTGTTAAGAAGTCCTTCATCTTTCAGGCCGGCGGCTCTTCTTTCGGCCCTTCGTATGATTGTCCTCCCCACATCTATGTGGGCTGATATAACCGTTTCACCCGGGTAAATAAATTCGTTTTTTAATGTGACATTTTGCTGAAGGTCGTCAATTATTTTTTCCAGACGCTCCACATCATTTCCCTGAATTCTGCGGGTAAGCTTTTGAATATCTTCGGGCAGGCTGGAGAGCTCTGCTCCCATGATGAGAAGATCTTTCTGAACGCTGAGGATAATATCCTTGATTTTCTGATTTTTTGTCACACCCCTGGCTACCCCGAGAACAGAGCTTGCCTCGTCCAAGGTTCCATAGGTTTCCGGTCTCGCATCATATTTTGGAACCCTCTGCCCACCCAACAGACTTGTTTCTCCCGCATCTCCTTTTGTGGAAAATTTCATCCCTTTCTCCTTTCGATGTAGCGTCTGACAATTTTTATTATGATTTCCGTATTTCTCCTTGCATGCCGGAGTATTTCTTCGATGGTCAATTCATTTTCTCCCAGACCGTGCCCATAGTTATCAATAGAACAGAGAGCTGCATAGTGTAACCCCAGCTCCTGGGCGATAACGGCTTCGCTGGCCATGGTCATCCCGACAAGATCGGCAAAACGGGACATCATAGCGATTTCCGCCTTTGTTTCCAGGCGGGGACCTGTGGTTTGCCAATATATCCCACCGTCCGAAACCTTGATTCCGCAGTCATGGGCCGCTTCAATCCATTCTTTCCTGACCACGTCACTCAGCTTCGGTGTGATGTGGAGGGCTTTTTGGGAAAGCGTGGTTGGTGTTCCGGGAAACATGATGAAGTCATCCGGGACAACAATCGTTCCCGGCTTTAATTTTTTCTTGAGTGATCCCGTGGAGTTGACACTGATGACTTTTTTGACGCCAATATCCTTCAGTGCCTTGAGATTGGCCTGATTATTGATGAGATGGGGGAGGATGTGATTCTTAGAGTCCTTGCCATGCCGTGGTATGAAGGCAATGTCATCGGAAATATACACACATGCCTTGCCAAATTCCGTTGCCATTTCTCTTTCTTGTAGATTTCCCAGGATACCCTTGTCCTGGAGAAGAATGATGCCCGATATGATGCCCAGAGGTTCCATTTTCTTCCTATGGCGATAGCCCCCTCCCGGTTTTCCTCATCCCTGGTGGGGTAACACGGGCGGGGAGTGATCCCTTTTCTATACGTGAGGGAGAGGATTTGTTTTCATGCTTCGTGGTGTCACCACAGGGCATGAGGGTCTTCCGTGAGATTCCAGCACTCATTGATCGTTCTTATACCAGATTCATTTTTTCCTGTCAAAAGAACACGGCCATTATTAAATAGCGTTTGACATTGCTTATTTCTCTATGCCATATAGCACCATCACATAGTGAGAAGGAGGATTGTGTATGGCAAACGAGGAGTCCTTGATTCACTTGACAGACACCAATTTCGATGAAGAGGTTCTTAAGTCGGAAAAACCTGTCCTCGTCGATTTCTGGGCGCCCTGGTGCGGTCCCTGCAAGGCCATCGGGCCGGTGGTGGAAGAATTGGCGGCAGCATACAGAGACCGTGTCAAAGTCGCCAAGATCAATATTGATGAAAACCCTAAAACGGCGACTGTATATGGTGTGATGAGCATTCCGACGCTTGTGCTGTTTAAGGGGGGTAGCATTATGGAAAAACTCGTAGGTCTTGT
>JAFNGM010000068.1:12933-13385 GCA_017885225.1 Syntrophaceae bacterium
TGCGCGGGCGAACATCAGTATCCATTGTTGTTGTGTTTGCCATATTTTTACTTTCAGGATGTGGCTGGTGGCAACACTTATGGGGGCGTGCGGATAAGGCGAAGGGTACTCCCGAGATACTCTACCAGAGAGGGTATGAGGCCTATCAGGANNGCGGAAATGGGAATTGCCGATTCTCACTTCAGCGACGAGAATTACGGTGAAGCAGAAATAGCATATAATGATTTTGTAAACCTCCATCCAATAAATGAAAATGTTCCCTACGCCATATATCAGCTCGGAATGTGCCATTACAAGCAGATGTACAGCATTGACCGGGATCAAACGGAGACGCGAAAAGCCATAAAAGAATTTGAAAGACTGATTGCCCGGTTTCCCGCAAGCAAATTTTCTTTAATGGCGGAAAAAATGTTACAAGAGTGTAAAAAGAATTTGGGAGAGCATGAATTCTA
>JAFNGM010000069.1 GCA_017885225.1 Syntrophaceae bacterium
TCAATGATTACCTTGACCGGGATGGTTCACGCACGCCCGTTGAATTTCCTTGCGGGCTCGGTCTTGAAAAAAGGATCGAGACTCAGGTGGTCCAGGCGGCCACAAAATGGAAACGGATGGCCTTGAAGCAATTCGGCTGTGAAGTGGGCGAAGGGATTTGTACTGATATGAGGGCAGTTAGAAAGGACTACTTCTTGGACCATGACCATAGCGCCTATGTTGATCAATGGGATTGGGAACGGGTTATCACTAAAGATATGCGCAATCTGGATTTTCTGCGGGATGTCGTCGAGAGAATCTGGTTGGTTATCTATGAGGCAGGTCAGATGGTCAAGAAAGACTTCCCCGGACTCAATACCGATAAATATCCAGATATACCAAAAGAATTAAAATTTTTTCACGCGGAGGAAATCCTGGAACGCTATCCGGACTTCACCCGCAAACAGCGAGAGACAAAAATGGTACAGGAGGTGCACCCGGCGATCTTTATTATCGGCATCGGCTATGTCCTGGAAGACGGTTACCCCCATGAGATGCGAGCGGCGGATTACGATGACTGGATCACGCCCACGATCAAAAAAAAGGGAAAGCAGTTACACGGACTGAACGGCGATATCCTGGTCTGGAATCCGGTGACGAAGCGTCGTCATGAACTGACATCCATGGGTATCCGTGTAACTAAAGAGACCATGGTGCAGCAGCTCAAAGAGGCCGGGCAGGAACATTTCCTCCAGTTGCCCTACCATCAGGCGATCCTCAATGATGACATACCATTAAGTATTGGAGGCGGCATCGGTCAGTCACGTACATTTATGTACCTGTTAAGAACCGCTCACATTGGCGAGGTGAGCACCACAGTCTGGCCAGATGTTCTTAAATCGATTTGTAAAAGAAAAAATATCGAGATATTGGAATAAGTATTGGGAAAAATCAGATGTCCTTTTAATACAGGTTCAACTGCGTAGCGAAATTAAGAAAAATGAAGGCCTGCTTTCGTCCGCAAGAGATATATAATATCTTGATAATGAGTCATAACCAGGCAATCCACGGGGTGCGGGAGCCGCACCCCGTGATTTTTTCGTTAGACCGAGTCGGGTACAGTAAAGAATCATCCGGTACATTCGTTGATCAAAAAAATGTAAAGTATAATCCTTTGTGAACATGATAGTTTAACTATAAAGGAGAAGGTATGAGTACATCATGGGTTTATATAAGTTCGGTAGGACGATATTCCGGGCAAACAGTATGTATTAAAGGTTGGTTATACAATAAGCGCTCTTCAGGTAAAATTCATTTTTTACAACTGCGTGATGGTACCGGATTTATTCAAGGAGTGATGGCTAAGAATGATGTAGATGAAGCGACATTTTCTGCGGCCGATAGAATAACTCAGGAATCATCATTGATTGTAACCGGCATAGTGCGTGAAGATAAACGTGCTCCATCGGGATATGAATTGGCAGTGGTATCTTTGGAACAGTTACAGAATGCTACCGATTACCCGATAACTCCCAAAGAGCACGGCACTGCATTTTTAATGGAGAACCGCCATCTATGGCTCCGGTCCAGCAAGCAAAGGGCCTTGCATCGCGTCCGAAATATGGCGGAAAAAGCTGTAGTGGATTTTTTCTTTGATAATAACTTTATTCGCACTGATACTCCTATTTTAACGGCTACTGCTGCTGAGGGAGCATCAAATTTATTTGCTACGCAGTATTATGATTTAGGAACAGCATATTTGGCGCAAACCGGGCAACTATATCTGGAAGCGGCAATATTTTCGCATGGATTGGTATATAATTTCGGCCCAACTTTTCGTGCTGAAAAATCTAAAACCCGCCGCCATCTTTCAGAGTTTTGGATGGTTGAGGCTGAAGAAGCTTATTATGATAATGATGACAACATTGCACTGCAGGAACGCTTTGTTAAATATATGATCGGCCGCTGTCTGGAGGGTTGCAGGGAAGANNAATCCTATTCAATTGGGCGATGATATCGGTGGAGATGAGGAAACGTCCATCAGCCAGCATTTCGGTAAGCCAGTATTTGTAATGAACTATCCCAAAAAGATCAAAGCTTTTTATATGAAAGAAGATCCTCAAAATCCAGAACGAGTTAAATGCGCGGACTTAATTGCTTCCGAAGGTTATGGGGAGATAATAGGGGGCAGCCAACGTGAAGATGATCACGATAAATTATTAGAGCGAATGCAGCAATTTAATATACCGATGGAGCCTTACCGTTGGTATGTAGATCTTCGTAAATACGGTTCAGTGCCTCATTCAGGGTTTGGGTTAGGGATAGAACGTACTGTATGCTGGATAGCAGGAATATCTCACGTAAGAGAGGCTATTTTATTTCCCAGAATGCTATATAGGATGTATCCCTAATCGGAAGACATCCACAAAGACGGCTCTTACCGATGGATGTACGACGACAGGGAAATTTTAATGATGAGACCTGTTATGGATGGTCTGCACCATATTTACTTTTGATACCTCAAGATGCATCCGGGTATAGGATGTATCACCATTCATGTATTCAGGGATTTCCGGATGGAAACCCAGCCTCTTATAAATATAGACAGTGCCGGGCAACGAGTTGACAGTAACTTCAGAGAGGTTCGGGTTATTCTTTACGCAGATTTCCAACGCTCTTCGCAACAATAGTCTGCCGATGCCTCTTCTCTGGTATTCTTTTTCCACGCAGAACAGAGAGATGTGATTATTTTCCCGGACTTCAATCGTCCCTACAAGTACGTTCTTTAATTCAGCAGTCAGTACAAAGTGGTGTATCAGGGAATTGCCCATGATGTGCTTCTGCTGAAGGGATCTGAGACGCTCCCACACACCGTCTTCCAGGTAATCGTGGACGATGAAATCGTTGATAATGTGAATGACAAGATCAGAAGCCTCAGTTGCTTTACCGGGTTCCATAAATCTGCCCAAAAATTTTTTGAGAGGTTTATGTTCTTTGTAATAATTTCTCAATGACAAACACTGCGGCAATCAAACTGTTTTCCGTGGGAAGTGTAATTGGAACCTCTTCAGTCGCTGAGTGCAGGATATGGAGGACTAAAGGAACGTTACAATGCACAAGATGATGTGGAGGATTCAGATGTACTAAGGATTTCCTGGCAGCGAAGAGCGCTGACAGGAATGTTGTATGATGAATTTGATAATCACTTGCCATCCTAAATTCTCAGAAAAAGATAGCGGCCAAATGACTAATGAATGAATCAATATATACTTCATAGTAAAAGGTAGTTGATACATTGTCAAGAATTTTATTAAGGCAACCCATTTATCACCGCTTACAAGTCGCGGGGCATTCTGGCCGTTTTTGTAAATTTAAATGTAATTATGTTTTCGCGGTTTCAAAACAGAACTTTCCCATGCCTGCGGGAGGTTCGAGAGGGTAGTCCCCTGTATAGCAGGCGAGGCAAAAATTGTCCGTACTCAGCCCGGTCGCTTCGACCATACCCTTCAAAGAGAGGTAGTGCAAGCTGTCCAGTCCGATGAAGCGTGCGACAGCCTCAACGTGTTCTTGCTGTGCAGCAATGAGTTCGCCCTTAGACGAAAAATCAATCCCGTACGGACAGGGATAACGTGTGGGTGGGCAGCTTACGACCATATGGATCTCCTTCACACCGCTTTCACGAAGATTGCGCACACGGTTGCGACTCGTGGTTCCCCGGATAATGGAATCTTCCACAATCAATAGCCGCTTTCCGAAAATCAGGGGTTTCACAGGATTTAATTTGACCCTTACGCTGAAGTCCCTCATGGGCTGGGATGGCTGAATGAACGTGCGCCCCACATAATGGTTGCGGATCATGCCCATTTCAAAGGGAATACCGCTCTCTTCGGCATAGCCTAACGCTGCATAGTTTCCGGAATCGGGAAACGGCATGACAAGATCAACCTCCGGCCTGTATTCCTTTGCCAGATTATGTCCGAGGCGTTTTCTGCACATGTACACATTTTGACCGAATACCTGACTGTCTGGCCGGGCAAAGTAGATCAGCTCAAAGATACAATGGGCGGGCTTTACCTGAGGATATGGGGTAAGGCTTTTTAAACCCTTCTGGTCTATTATCAATATCTCGCCGGGTTTTACATCACGCAGGTATTGGGCGCCTACCAGGTCGAAGGCACAGGTCTCGGAAGCGATAACCCACCCGCCGTTGATCTGTCCGAGAGAAAGAGGACGGAACCCCTGGGGGTCGCGCGCAGCGATTACCTTGTCTTTCGTCAGCATGACGATGCTGTACGCGCCCTGAACCTTGAGAAGAGCTTTTGTTATGGCTTCATCGATTCCATTTTTCAAATGCCTGGCCATCAGGTGAATAATCACTTCACTGTCCATGGTAGATTGGAATATGGAGCCCCGATCTTCAAGTTCGGACCGTAGAGCCTGAGCGTTGATGAGATTGCCATTGTGGCCAAGGGCATAGTAGTCGTCGGCGTGGTGGACTAAAAACGGCTGGGCGTTGGAAAGAACAGAAGAGCCCGTCGTTGAATAACGCACATGCCCGATGGCCATATGGCCGGGCAGTGTGGAGAGGATTTCCTCCCGGAACACTTCCGAGGCGATGCCCATCCCCTTATGCCCCCATACCTGACACCCATCCGCCGTGTTGATGCCCGCGCTCTCCTGTCCCCGGTGCTGGAGGGCAAAGAGTCCAAAGAATGCAACACGTGCCGCTTCTTTAATTCCATACACGGCAAACACGCCACATTCTTCTCTGGGTTTATCTTCGTTGATAAAACATGGAGTCATTAACATTGCCCCCAATTACTTCAAAAATAGATTTATCCACCCCCTTTTCTAAAGGGGGTGGGGACAAGCTTCATGTCTTCGTGGTGCTCCCACGAGTTATGAAGGTTTGTTGTGATACTCCTGGAGGGGATACACCTCCCATTTTTCCTTGTTCAGAGCCATGATAGCATCACTTAATGCTCTGGCGCCGGCAATGGTCGTTGTGTAAAGCACGTTGTAGACGAGGGCGCCCCGTCGTATATGATAGGCATCCAGGGTTGACCTGCGCCCGACGCTTGTGTTGATAACAACCTGGATGTCACCGTTCTTAATACGGTCTATAACATGGGGGCGGCCCTCGCTCACCTTGAGAATGCTCTCGGTCTTGACGCCGAATCTCTTCAAGTGGGCCGCAGTACCCCGGGTGGCCATGATATGGAATCCCATGTTTTGAAAGGCGCCGGCGATAGGCACAATTTTGTCCTTGTGGAAATCATGGACACTGATAAATACGCCTCCCTTGAGAGGCAAATGAAAGCCGGCAGCCATCTGTGCTTTTGCAAAGGCCATGCCGAAAGAACGGTCAATACCCATTACTTCCCCGGTGGACTTCATTTCCGGCCCCAGGAGGACATCCACATTAGGAAACCGGTTAAAGGGGAAGACAGCCTCTTTCACGGAAATATGCTCCGGCCATATGGTTTTCGTGAATCCCAAATCCTTTAATGATTTCCCCAGCATTATCTTGGTGGCCAGTTTCGCCAGGGGCACGCCGATGGCTTTGCTGACAAAAGGAATAGTCCGGGACGCCCGCGGATTGACCTCCAGAACGTAAAGAACGTCGTCTTTGACGGCATACTGGATATTCATGAGGCCGACCACTCCCAGTTCCCGGGCAATCAATTTTGTCTGCTCTGCAATCGTTTCTAAAAGTTCCCGGGAAAACGTGATGGGCGGCAGGACGCAGGCACTGTCTCCGGAATGGATACCGGCNNTATGCTCCATGATGCCGCCGATGACAGTATCCGTGCCGTCGCTTATGGCATCCACATCGACCTCGATGGCATCCTCCAGAAATTTGTCAATCAGGATCGGGTGATCCGGCGACGCAGCGATGGCTCGCTCCATAAACTGGCTCAACGTTTCCTGATCGTATACAATCTCCATGGATCGCCCTCCGAGAACATAGGAAGGTCTCACCAGGACGGGGTACCCGATCCTTCGGGCAGCCTGGATTGCCCCGTTGACATCGGTTGCGGTGTCGTTGTCCGGCTGTTTCAGGTTCAGGCGTTTTACAATGTCCTGAAAACGCTCCCGGTTTTCGGCGCGGTCTATCGCATCGGGGGATGTTCCCAGAATTTTTGCTCCCGCGGCTGCCAGGCCCTTGGCAAGATTGAGGGGGGTCTGTCCCCCGAACTGTACGATAACCCCCAGGGGATTTTCTGTTTTCAGGATATGGAGGACATCTTCCAGCGTCACCGGTTCGAAAAACAGCTTATCCGAGGTATCATAATCGGTGCTGACCGTTTCCGGGTTGGAATTCACCATGATACTCTCATAGCCTTCTTCACGGAGGGCAAAAGATGCGTGCACGCAGCAGTAATCGAACTCAATCCCCTGGCCGATGCGGTTCGGACCACTTCCCAGGATCACCACTTTCGGCTTCGTGGAGGGTCGTGCCTCATCTTCTGTCTCGTATGTCGAGTAATAGTAAGGGGTGTAGGCTTCGAATTCAGCGGCGCAGGTATCGACAAGTTTGAAAACAGGCAGGATATTTTCACGAAAACGCCACTGGCGAATTTCCTCCTCGGATTTTTTCCACAACTGGCCGAGGCAGCGGTCGGAGAATCCCATCTGTTTGGCTTCCTTTAACAGCTCAACGGAAGGGGGAGTCGTCTCGAGAATCTTTTCCGCCTCCACAATGGTCTGAATCTGATACAAAAACCATGGATCGATCCGGGTCAGGTGTGCGATTTCTTCCAGGCTCATCCCCTGGTGAAAGGCAGTGGCGATATAAAAGAGCCTGAGCGAATTTGGCCTCGTCAACTGCGAAGCCAGGAAATCATCGTTATTATCTGCGATATTTGCTGGCAACACAGAGTTCAAACCAAACCGGCCGATCTCCAGAGAACGAACCGCCTTCTGGAGCGCCTCTTTAAAGGTACGGCCGATGGACATCGTTTCACCCACTGATTTCATGGAGGTCGTCAGGACGTCTTCCGTCTCTGGAAATTTTTCAAATGTCCACCGGGGAATCTTTACCACGCAGTAGTCGATGGTCGGCTCAAAGGAGGCCATAGTTTCCCTGGTAATATCATTGGGAATTTCGTCGAGGGTGTAGCCGACGGCGAGCTTTGCGGCGATTTTTGCGATGGGAAATCCCGTTGCCTTCGATGCGAGGGCGGAAGAACGTGACACGCGGGGATTCATCTCGATCACGACCAGTTCTCCGTTTTCGGGGTTTACGGCAAATTGTACATTCGATCCGCCGGTTTCTACGCCGATCTCCCGCATGATAGCAATTGCCGCATCACGCATGTTCTGATATTCCACATCGGTCAGGGTCTGTGCGGGCGCAACCGTAATGGATTCCCCCGTATGGACACCCATGGGATCAAAATTTTCTATGGAGCAGATAATGACGACATTGTCTGCCCTGTCACGCATCACCTCAAGTTCGTATTCTTTCCAGCCGAGAACTGATTCTTCCAGCATGATTTCGTGGATCATGCTGGCATCCAGCCCTGCCTTGGCTATTTCCGCAAGTTCCTCCCGGTTATAGGCGACACCGCTCCCGGTGCCTCCGAGGGTGAAGGAGGGTCGAATGATAATCGGGAATCCGATATCTGCCGCAATGGCAAAGGAATCCTCCATGGTTCTCGCAAAGCCGCTCCGGGGTACCCGAAGACCGATCCGCTCCATAGCGTCTCGGAACTTTTCTCGATCCTCCGCCTTATGGATGACGTCGAGAGACGCGCCGATCATCTCCACACCGTATTGTTCCAGCACACCGCTTTCCGCGACGGCAACGGCGGTATTCAGCCCCGTCTGTCCCCCCAGGGTTGGAAGGAGCGCATCGGGCCGCTCCCTGGCAATAACCTTGGCTACCGCTTCCGGCGTAATCGGTTCTATATACGTCCGGTCCGCCGTTTCGGGATCGGNNGTGCCGGAGTAGTCGAATTCACAGGCCTGGCTGATAATGATCGGCCCGGAACCGATAATGAGGATTTTTTTCAGGTCGTTCCTTTTAGGCACACCCCTCACTCCCACTCAATCGTACTCGGCGGCTTCGAACTGATGTCGTAGACCACCCGGTTTACACCTCTGACTTCATTGATGATGCGATTGGAAATCTTTCCCAGAAGGTCATGGGGCAGCCTGGCCCAGTCTGCCGTCATGGCGTCCTCACTCGTCACCGCCCTTATGGCGATGATATGTTCATAGGTCCTTTGATCACCCATGATGCCCACACTTTTCAGCGGAAGGAGGACGGCGAAGGACTGCCACAGTTTTCGATAGAGATTGTGTGCCCGTATCTCTTCAAGGAGAACGGCATCCACCTTGCGCAGGATGGAAAGCCTTGACGGCGTCACATCGCTGATGATTCGCACCGCCAGCCCCGGACCGGGGAAGGGCTGCCTCCATACAAGGTCATCGGGAAGCCCCAATTCCTTTCCGAGTAGCCGTACTTCATCTTTGAAAAGATGCTTGAGGGGTTCAATGAGTTTGAGGTTCATTTTCTTCGGGAGCCCGCCTACATTGTGATGCGATTTAATCACCGCGCTCGGACCGCCGAAGGCCGAGCGTGATTCGATTATGTCGGGATAAAGGGTCCCCTGAGCGAGAAATTCTGCTCCTTTTATCTTCCTCGCCTCTCTTTCGAAAACCTCGATGAAGATGCGGCCGATGATCTTGCGTTTCCTCTCCGGATCAACGACCCCTTTCAGCCCATCGAGAAACAGTTTCCCGGCATTGACAAACCTCAGATTAATTTTGCAATGTCTTTTAAAAAGCTCCCGGACCCTTGTCGCTTCTCCCTGTCGTAAAAGACCGTTATCGACAAAGACACAGGTCAGATGCTTCCCGATGGCCTGGTTAAGGAGGAGGGCGGCAACCGACGAATCCACGCCGCCGCTCAGTCCCAGGATTACATGTCTGCTCCCGACCTGCGCTCTTATTTCCTCCATGGCATTCCGGGCGAAAGATTTCATCGTCCAGCTTTTGTTGCAGTTGCAGATATGAAACAGGAAGTTTTCGATTATTCTTTTTCCTTCCAGCGTATGAACTACCTCCGGATGGAATTGCAGCCCGTAGAGACGCTTTGAGACATTTGCCATGGCGGCAATCTTTGTGCTGGGGGTGGATGCTGTGGTTTTGAAACCTCTTGGGAGGACACCGATGGTGTCTCCATGGCTCATCCAGCATTTCGTTTTCTTCTCGATACCGGTAAAAATGCCCGATGGCTCTTTGATTGTAAGCTCGGCAAAACCGTATTCCCTCTTTTCCGCGCCGATCACTCTGCCGCCCAGGGCATCGACCATATACTGCATGCCATAACAGATTCCCAGGATAGGACTATTCAGATCAAATATGCCTCTGTTCGCACGGGGACTCCCCTCCTCATAGACGCTGGCAGGACCGCCGGATAAAATGATCCCTTCCGGATTAAGGGCGTGTATCTTTGCGAGGTCGATGTCCGGAGGCTCAATCTGACAGTAGACGTGATGCTCACGGACACGACGGGCAATAAGCTGATTGTATTGGGAACCAAAATCAATAACCAGGATCATTAGTAATTTTCCTTATGAATATTTTTCTTCCATAAAAGATACAAATTTTTCAAACAGGTAGTTCACATCATGGGGTCCCGGCGCCGCTTCCGGATGATACTGGACGCTGAAGGCCTTTAAGTCCGGGGAGCACATTCCTTCCGATGTAGTATCGTTCAGATTGGCGTATGTCATTTCCAGATTCCCCGGCAACGATTCCGGTACGACGACAAAGCCATGGTTTTGGGATGTAATTTCAACCCTTCCCGAGAGGATGTTTTTTACGGGCTGGTTAATCCCGTGGTGGCCGAACTTCAGTTTCGTTGTTGTCCCCCCGAGGGCCTGTCCCAAAATCTGATGCCCAAGACAGATACCGAAGAGAGGAACTTTCCCGAGGAGATGCCGTACCGCCTCAACGATATAGGGCAATGCTGCCGGATCACCCGGTCCATTGGAGAGCAACACGCCATCAGGGTTATACGCAAGAATCTCTTTTCCCGTTGCCGTTGCAGGCAATACAAGGACCTCGCACCCCAGTCTTTCCAGGTTGCGCAGGATATTATATTTCACGCCGCAATCGACGACGACCACACGCAGCCGCTTTGCACGGCCATGACCGACCCTGGCTGTTCCTGCACTGCTGACGTTGCGGGAAAAAGATTCAGGTGGAACAAGTGGTTGCGGTGTGCCGTCTTTC
>JAFNGM010000070.1 GCA_017885225.1 Syntrophaceae bacterium
CTGTTTCTCCCGGCAACCCCATCATGAACAGCCCCTTTGCCCTGATCCCTGAGGACTGGATTCGTCTGACCGTATCCTGTATGTCCCTAAGCGAAACCCCCGATTTATGCCTGGCCAGTATTTTCGGGTCCGCCGATTCAATGCCCAGAGAANNCCATGAGGCACCCTGCCCCTTTCAGCATTGTAAGCAGTTCATCATCCGTGTAGCCTACCCGGACGGCGCAGTTGAAATGTATTCCCAGGGGGTACCGGGTAAGCTTTTCACAGAGCTCAACAATACGCGCGCGGTCTGCCGTAAACAAGTCATCATATATGTTAATATGCCGCACACCAAACTTCGTCCGCAAATGTTTCATGTGGTCGTAAATGTAAGGAGCTGAGTTATAACGGAATCCCTTCTTGAACACAGAGCGGTCGCAGTAAGAACATTGATATATGCAGCCCCGGGATGTGATCATTGTTGCCCCGGGGGTATTGATGTAACTGAACAACGGCAGATGGTAATCGCCGGGAAAGCCTTTGAGCTTTTCATAGGCCGGGAAGGGGAGCGTGTCCAGGTCGGCTATCTGGGGATGTCGTTGATTTGTAATTACCCGGGAGTTTTGACGCCAGATCAGACCTTTGATTTCTGCCGGTTCCCATCCATCCGCAAGTTCCGCCATGGCCATCTCGCCTTCACCCGGGCAGAGAAAGTCAAAAGCGTCGTAGACACGGAGCAGCTCGCCTTCCAGGGCGGATACATGCACCCCTCCGCAGACGGTAATAATGCGCTGAGAGTATCCCTTGATTGCGTGTGCCATATCGGCGGCATCGAGGAACGAAGACGTGGTGGTTGAAAATCCGACAATATGCGGTTCATATGCCAGAATAGCTTTAACTTGAGCATTGAGATCGAAAGGGACGCCGGAACCGAGACAATCATATACATACACATCATGGCCATGCTGTAACAGGTATGAGGCAATGGAAAGGAGGCCCTGGGGAACCATGCGGTTGGCGACATCGGTAATATCGCGGCAACCCGGGAACCAGTTAAATCCTCGTGGATGGACAAGGACGATACGTTTTTTGCAACGGTTTACTTTTTTCACGGGTCAAGTGTAACGAAAAATGTTACCGTGTGTCAAAAGAATTGTGATATAAAATACAGTAATAAGGTGATCAGTACATTAATGAGAACCGTAATTCTTTTTTTCATTATCGGGAGGAACCGAAGAATGGCTGCAAATATATACCATGCCTTAATAAAATCAGGACTCCTATTCATGATCCTGCTTGCATGGATGGCTGCACCTGGATATGCCGACGGACAAATGCTTTATAAATATATCGATGAGGAGGGCACGTATGTCATAACCGATAATCCTCCGCCTGATTACACACGCGTTCCCGATTCTCCAGCGGACGTGACGGAAGAAAAACGATTAGAGCTGGACCAAGAAAAGGAAAAAGAGAGGGAAAAAACACAAACTGTCCAGGATGCAGGAACAGAAAAAGAGGGAAAAATCAGAGCCGCCAGAGGCGACTGGGAACAAGCATTAACTCGTGAAGAAAATTACAGGCTGAATATGCAGGCGGCTGCCAATTATAACCAGAGGCTTTACTGGCGCGAAATGTGGGAGAGACAAAAAAAAGTTGTTGAAGAAACGAAGAAAAAGCTTGATGAGCTTATGAGTCTCCCCTGAGAATGTAGATTTCTTCCTCATGGATCGAAGATTCTCCGCAGTGTACTGCGGAGAGCTTCAAATATCGGGATAAAAACTCACTGTCAAGAGAATGCAGGTCTGAGATTTCTACCGTTACATAGTGCGCCTATCGATCACCAGTCCCGATTTTCCCTCCTTGAGGGTGACCGTGTTGGGGGCGACGAGTTTCACGGTGGCGCTGAGGCCGATCACTGACCGTATCTTTTTCTCCACCATTTCCAGAAAGGCTTTCTGCATCTTCATTTCATCGAAGAAGATACCTTCGGCGGCCTCGATATGTATTTCCATACAATCCTGGGCGCCCTTCCGGTCTATCACGATTTCATAGTGCGGCTCTGTTCCTACAATAGCAGTGAGTACAGTCCTTATCTGTGATGGGAACACATTCACTCCCTTGATGATGAGCATATCATCTGACCGTCCCATTGTCTTATTCATGCGGACCATGGTTCTTCCGCATTTGCAAGGTGCAAACTCAAGGGAGGTGAGGTCTCCCGTACGATAGCGTATCATGGGAAACGCCTCTTTTGTAAGTGATGTCAGTACAAGCTCTCCCACATTGCCCGCGGGCAACGGTGTTCCCGTTAGCGGATCGATAATCTCCGGAATAAAGGCATCCTCAAAGATATGCATGCCGCATCTATGCTCACATTCTCCTGCCACGCCGGGACCAATGATTTCGGAGAGCCCATAATTATCCGTGGCGGTGATGCCGAGCCTTGCTTCAATTTCCGTGCGCATGGTTTCCGATAATGGCTCCCCGCCGAAAAGACCTACCCGGAGTGATAATCCTTTGGGATTCACGTTTAGCTTCTCCATCCTGTCCGACAGGGTCACGGCGTACGTCGGTGTGGACACAAGGGCCGTTGTTTTGTAGTCCTGCATGATCATGATCTGCTTATCTGTATTACCTGTGCCCGTGGGGATAACGCTTGCCCCTATGGCTTCCGCACCGTAATGAAAACCGAAGGCGCCGGTATAAAGGCCGTAACTGAATGTAATCTGTACCATATCATCGCGGGTTACACCCGCCGCTGTCATAACTCGCGCCACAAGGTTCGTCCATGCTTTAATGTCATTTTTTGTATACCCGACGACGACAGACTTTTCTGTTGTTCCCGACGAAGAATGTACCCGGACAACTTCTCTTAAGGGAACGGCAAACATACCGTAAGGGTAGTTCAGCCTCAGGTCTTCCTTAGTGGTGAAGGGTATCCTTGCCAGACCTGAAAGCGCCTGCATATCCTCGGGTATTATATTTGATTCGTGAAACATCTTGCGATAGAAGGCTACATTCTTATAAGCCCTGTTGAGAGTTGCTTGCAACCTCTCCAGCTGAAGCTGTTCCAGCTCTTCCCTCGGCATACATTCATGTTTAGTGTCCCATATCTTCATAATCACCTCCGGCGACAATTATTACCTCCGAAAATATTAAAATCTTCCTTTTTGCACTAACGCTCCCAGATTTCCTTCTTGTCCTTTCCGAGATATGCCCTTTGCACATCCTTATTCGCGAGAAGCTCGGATGCCGTTTCCTCGAGTATTACTTTGCCCGTCTCCAGAACATAACCCCGATCAGCAACTTTGAGCGCCACCCGCGCATTCTGTTCCACTAAGAGTACAGAGGTGCCCCGCCGGCTGCGAAGTTCTTCGATTACCCGGAAGATTTCCTGGACCAGCATGGGTGCAAGTCCCATGGCCGGTTCGTCAAGGAGGAGCAACTTCGGTTTTGCCATGAGGGCACGGCCTATGGCCAACATTTGCTGTTCACCTCCCGAGAGTGTTCCGGCAAGCTGCGCTCGCCTTTCCAGAAGTTGCGGGAACAGCACGTACACCGTTTCTTTATCCTGCTGTATCTCTTTTCTTTTTTCGTGGGACCGATAGCGCAGATACGCACCAAGTTCGAGGTTATCCTCCACAGAAAGGGGTTTGAAAATCTGTCTCCCCTCGGGGACTTGTGAGATACCGCGCCTGACTATGACATCAGGTGAAAGATTGTGTATCGCGCTTCCTTCAAAATGGATTTCACCGTTCGAAGGAGGTGTTACTGCGGAAATCGTATTCAAAATCGTCGTCTTGCCGGCACCATTGGCGCCAATGAGGGCAACGATTTCCCCGGCACCGACATGGAGGGAGATGTTTTTCAGGGCATGGAGCTTCCCGTAATATGTATTGATATTTTTGATTCTCAGCATCAGTCCTCTCCCAGGTACGCGGTAATTACTTTCTCATCTTCCTGGATCTCCCGAGGTGATCCTTCCGCAAGCTTATGACCGAGATTGAGCACCACGATCCGATCGCAGATTTCCATAACCAGATCCATATCATGTTCGACAAGGGCCACCGTAATCCCCGATTCCTTGATTTTCTTGATGAGATCGGCGAGATCGGATGTCTCTCTGCTGTTCAGCCCTGCCGCCGGTTCATCCATAAGGATGATGTGAGGCTCTATGGCCATGGCGCGGGCTATCTCCAGCAGTCTCCCCTTACCGAAGGGCAAATTCGCAGCTTCCGTATTCGCGAGATCTGCGAGACCGGCGAATTCAAGCCAGGAAGAAGCTCTCTCCCTGATGCGGCGCTCTTCCCGCACATGGCCGGGCAACTTGAATGCTGACGCAATAATGCCGCTACGCGACTTGGTATGGAGGCCAACCATGACGTTTTCGAGAACGGTCATGCGGCCGAACAATTCAATACCCTGAAATGTGCGTACCATGCTGAGCCCGGCGAGTTTTTCCGGGGGAAAGCCCGTTATGTCTTTTCCTTCGTAAAAGACCTTGCCCGATGTGGGGCTATAGATACCTGTGACAATATTAAAAAGGGTCGTCTTGCCGGCTCCGTTGGGGCCGATGATGCCCGTGATCTCTCCCGCGCTTATGGTGAAAGAAACTTCATCCAAGGCTTTCAGGCCCCCGAAGATCTTTGTTATGCTTTCTATTCTTAACAACGGGGAATCCCCTCCCTTTACCCTATCCTCTTTTTTCGTTTGATTGGGGCATAGGCTCCTTCTTGAACAAAGATCTGAAGAGAAGAGGTACACCCCGGACAAGACCACCGGGCATAAACATAGTTATCACGATCAGAGTGAGGCCGTAGACGATAATATCATAATCTTGAAAGGTCCTGAAAAACTCGGGCAAGAGTGTCAAAATTGCAGCACCCAGGAAAGATCCATAGATACTGCCCAGGCCTCCGATAATTACCATGGTGAGGAGTTCTATGGAGACATTAAATCCGAAGGATGTAGGCGATATAAAAGTTACCGTATGTGCATAGAGACTTCCCGCCAGAGCAGAGATAACGCCGGAAATGCTGAATATCTGAACTTTTAACAGTCGTGCATTCACCCCCATGATTCGGGCGGCTACTTCGGAATCATGGATAGCCCGAAGAGCCCTTCCAATCCTGGAGGCGGCGAGATTGACGGAAAGGAGAATGATCGTGACGGCAAAGAACCAGACCAGGTAGTAATTCTTCAGATCACTGTTAAAAATAATACCGCCGAGGGAAAGATGGGGAATTCCAGACAGGCCGGAAGGACCGCCCGTTATATCAACGGTTTCGTTGAATATTATGTACACGATGATTCCCATGCCGAGAGTCGCCATTGCCAGGTAGTGTCCTTTTAGTTTAAGGATGGGAAATCCGAGGATGAAAGCGATTATTCCTACGGTAACGACGGCAATGACCATGCTAAGCCAGGGATTCACCGCGTGTGTTGCCGTCAATACGCCGGAAATATATGCGCCGAGGCCAAAGAAGGCCGCCTGTCCAAGAGAAATTTGTCCCGCAAGTCCCAGCAGGAGGTTCAGGGCAACGGCTAAGATGGTATAAATGCCGACGAATACAAACACATTTATGAGATAGCCCTTTCCGATAAACACCGGCGCGATACCAATAAGAGCGGTAAATAGAAAAAATTTCAGCAGTTCCTGTTTCATACCTGTCTCACGTTTACACTCGTTCCGTGTCTCCCTTTACAAACAGACCCTGGGGCCGGAGAAATAAGATAAGGAGGAGTATTATAAAGGCAATGGCATCCTTATAGCCTGATGAGATGAGACCCGCCCCCAGAGATTCCAGAACGCCGACGATTAAACCGCCGGCGACGGTCCCGATACCGCCGCTCATGCCTCCGATGATGGCAGCGCAGAATCCTTTCAGGCCAAGCATAATGCCCACGTCATAGGAAGTCATCGTGAGCGGCGCGATTATGATTCCCGCCGCAGCCCCCAGGGCTGAGCTGATCGCAAAAGAAAAGAGAACAGTGTGTTTCACATTGATCCCGACAAGGCTTGATGCGACGCGGTTAAAAGAACACGCGCGCATCGCTTTGCCGATTATGCTGTGGTGGAAAAAAAGCCTGTTGGCGACGATGATTATCAGTGTAATCCCGAAAATCCAGAAATTTTGCGGCATAAGTGTGGCACCCCAGAGAACGATTGGCTCATCACCGGAAAACATGGGCAGAACATATGTATCTTTTCCCCACAAAAGCATGGCGATTCCCCGTATGAGAATGCTGCCGCCTATGGTGATAATCACGAGAATAAGAGGATCTGCATTTTTGAGGGGGCTGATGGCGAGGCGTTCGAACAGGGCACCCACAGCAGTGGCAACCAGAACCGCAAGGAAAATGGAGAACGGCAATGACAGAAAGAGCGTGACATGAAAGAATAGCGTCAGCATGCCGCCCAGCATCACGAATTCCCCCTGGGCAAAGTTTATTATGCTGGTGGAATTATAAATGATGGCAAAACCGAGCCCTATGACGGCGTAAATCGCGCCCGTTGAGAGACCGGAGAGGATATATTGCAGTATATCTTCAGAAAGATCCATGGGATTGTTATATATAAAAAAGGCTCGTCTCCCATTGAGCTGCAAAAAGGATACGCGGTTCAAGGATTCAAGGGCTCAAGTCACTCGAATCCTCGACCCCTCGAATCCTGGAGATGACAGCAACTTTTTCGACGATGAACCTATTGTAAATGTTACTTTACGAGCGTCCAATTGCCATTCTTGATCGTCACGAGGACAAAGGCGTCCTTTGTCAGTCCTGCGTGATCTTGAGGCGAGAAGTTGAATATACCACCGATGCCTCTAAAGTTGCGGGTATTTTCCAATTCCTTGCGGATTGCATCGGGAGCATCGCCTCCCCGTTCAATTGCACCTTTCAAAAGCATAACCGCGTCCCATGCATGGCCGCCGAAATGATCCCCTCCTACATTATAATGCTTTTTGTAATTATTTACATAGGCAAGAAGCGACTTTTTCTGCTTGTCGGATTTCGGAAGCATGTGGGCAACAATCACCCGTCCTGAAGGGAGAATTATTCCTTCAGAGGCATCGCCTGCCAGTTCTATAAATTTTTTAGACGATACACCATGGCTCATATAAAGCGGCATCGTAAGGCCCAGCTGTTTTGCGTTTCTGGCGATCGTCGCAGGCCCCGGATTGGTTCCCCAGCAGATAAGCGCCTGTGCTTTACTGCCGCGTATCTTCACGATCTGGGCGGTCATGTCCGTATCTTTCGGACCGTAGATTTCATCGGATACGATGGTGATACCAAAACTCTCTGCTTTTAATTTCAGCTGCTCCCTTCCTGAAGATCCGAATCCGTCGGAAACCGTCAATATGGCAATTTTATTGATGTTCCGTTTCTTAAGATGATCGTAAATGCGCTCCACGGCGAGAGAATCGTTCTGGGCAGTCTTGAAAACCCATTTCTTTGTGGGTTCTGTGATCTTTATTCCTGCGGCACAGGAAATCAAGGGAACTCCCGCGGCTTCTACGATGGGAATAACGGCCATTGTTTCCCCTGTTGTACTGGGACCGATAATGGCGCTTACGTTGTCATCTTTAATAAGCCGATTGGCTGCCTGGACCGCTTTGGTCGCGTCGCCCTGGGTATCGTAGATAATCACTTTCAGCGTGCGTCCATTGATGCCGCCCGCGTTGTTAATCTGAGTTTCCAGCATAACAGCCGTATTGCGTTCCGGATCACCCAGAAATGACGGAGGACCAGTAACCGCGAGCAGAGCCCCTATCTTGATCGGTTCCGCCGCCAAGACACCGCTTGCAACAGTAAACAGAATGCAGAGCGTACATAATGATGTAATAATTTTTTTCAACATCGCACTCCTCCTAAATAATTTATTAAAAGAATTTATTATACCATTTTATAAATGGCGCACATTCTTTACCGTGTGTGCAACTTTTTTACGAAATCATCAATGACAAAGTCAAGGGATATTTTCCCCGCGTCCCGTAAACTTTGCTATTTATTGTCCCACTCGGGAATTGGGAGAAACATCCTCACCTTTAGGCAATGACTTCAGTTCAATTTTTTGCATTGCCCTTTTTAAGACTCTCATCTTGTCTGAGCCCACGTTTTGTGGTATACGCACGTAACAGCTTGAAAAAGGAGGTCAGACCATGTCATTGCTCATAGGCGGTGCCGTTGCCGTAATTATTGGACTTATAGGTCTTATTTTATGGTGGGTTGATTTCCTTATTATCCTCAAAGGCGGAATACCCATTATTTTGATCCTTGGCGGTGTTCTTGGAGTCTATATCGGTCTGGATGAGATTCAAGACAAGCTCAGGGAAGAAAGGCAAAGGCAGGAGGAAAGTCTGGCAAAGGCCAGGGAAGAAATCGAAATGATCAGGGCTCAGGCAGAACAGTACAGGGAAGAACTGGAAAAACTCAAAGAAAACGCAAAGAAGACAGAATAATTATCCCTGTTCAACACGCTATGCAACCCATTGCCGCAGATTTACTTTTTTATTGATTTTATTCCACGTTTTCAGCATGGAAAATCCTTAAATATAAACACGAAAAAGATTTTCTTATCCGTCAAATTTTCATTAAATACTTGACAAACCACGGGAATTACATATAATTTTCTACAATGATAGTTTACGCTGTTCGAAATACCCCCCCAAAGCCTGTCGGTGAATGATGGCAGGGAAGGAGGTACGATGAAAACGAAAATTCTTGTTGTTGATGATGAACGCGTTATTGTTGAGGTAGTGGAAGAGGAGCTTACCGCACATGGCTACGAGGTATATAAGGCATTTACGGGAATGGAAGGATTAAGAAAATGTAAGAGTCTAAGACCAGACGTCGTGATACTGGATATAATGATGCCTGACATTGACGGATCAAGTGTCGCGGCAGAAATGAAAGATGATCCTAATACTGCCAATATTCCTGTAATTTTTCTTACAGGTGCGGTGAAACCAAGTGAAGTACCCGATAGCCACCTCGTCGGTGGTCAGTTTTTTCTTGCCAAGCCCTTTAAGACGGAAGATCTGCTCAAGCTATTGCGGATGGTGCTTTTTGGATATTGAAAGCCCATACAATTAAGACCTAAATGACCCCCGCGCTACTCACGGAATATTGCCAGTCAGCATTACCATATGAAAGCCTTGAAATGAAAACGGCCGTTATGATAGGGTGCCTCTTAAATATTGAACATAAATATCAAAATGATCTTTTGCCCCTCGACTCCTTGATTCCTGGAGACGAGAGTGACTTTTCTGGAGACTAATCAAACATAAACGCATTGTTATTATTGAGGTTATGTATGGAGTTTTTCTTTAATCCGCAAGGAATTGCCGTCGTTGGTGCAACTCCTAATCCTTCCAAGGGAGGCTTTGCCATCCTGAAAAATTGTATTACCGGTTACCGGGGAAACATATACCCTGTGAATCCTCGTTATAGTGAAATTGAAGGTCTGTCCTGCTATCCATCCGTCAGTGCTATTCCGGAGCATGTTGATCTGGCCATAGTGTTTGTTCCGGCGAAGCTTGTACCGGCGGCCATAAAGGATTGTGCTGCCAAAGGTGTGCCGGGGGTCATGATCGAATCAGGCGGCTTTGCGGAAACCGGCCAGGAGGGCGTTTCACTGCAGCAGTCAATAAAAGACATATCCGAACACACGGGCATTCGTCTGTGGGGTCCCAACTGCATGGGACTTGTGGATGCTGTTTCCGGTCATGTTTTTTCCTTCATGGATCCGAGCGCCTTACAGCGTGGACTATTGTTGCCCGGCACCATATCGCTTATCGTCCAGAGCGGATTGCTCTCCGCAGGGTTTCTCATCGATATCATGACGCACCGCATTACGGGGATCAGTAAAGTGTGCTCTGTGGGCAATAAGATGGATGTGAACGAGTGTGATTTGCTCCCTTATCTGATTCACGATACAAATACTCGCGTCATCGGACTTTACCTGGAATCCTTTGCCGACGGAAGACGCTTTCTGGACATGTGCCGCGGGAGTGCAAAACCTATCGTACTCCTTCATGGTGGCAGGAGTACGAAAGGTGCTGAAGCGGCAATGAGCCATACGGCATCCATGGCGGGCAATCACATAATCATCTCGGGGGCCCTGGCACAGGCGGGTGTCACGGAAGCCAGGGATTTGCATCAAATGATGGACCTCTGCCGGTCTCTCGATGCGGTGTCCCGACCGGTAAAGGGATCGGGCCGCATCGCCGTTCTCACGTTCAGCGGCGGCGCCGGTATTGTCTCTTCGGATTTTATGGAGGAGCGGGGGCTCTCCGTCGCTGAGCTCTCCCAGGCCACGAAAGATGACATAGGGCAGTTGTTCCCTCCATGGATGCCCGTGAGAAACCCTGTGGATCTGTGGCCATCCATTGAAAAACATGTCGGAACAGGAATTGATGTGTTCAGCAAGGCTCTCGCTGCGGTCCTTGCCGATCCCAATGTGGATGCCGTATTTGTACATACCTATGCCGGCAATATACGGATCGGCCTCGATCTTGCCGACCTGGCAGCGCAGGCGCAAAGATCGGGCAAGCCCGTATTTATATGGCTCCTGGGAAGACGCGACGAGGCCTTTCGATTTAAGGAACAAGCCCTCTCCTTCGGTATCCCCGTGTTCCATGAAATATCCCGGGCCGTGGAATGTCTTGCTGCGGTGTGCCATCAACAACCTTCTTATGCGGTGAATAGCTTCCCTGACAAAGATGCGATTCCCGTTTTTTTCGACGAACTGGACGAAATGCAAAAGAAATACGTGGGGCCTCTGGATGAATATATATCAAAACGCGTTCTCCGGAGGCACGGTATCCCAACAGTCGCAGAGGAGCTTGTTGATGATATACTTCAGTGTGAAGAAACCGCCGTACGGCTCGGGTTCCCGATTGTCATGAAGGGTCTGCAGCAAGGAAAAGTGCACAAGACCGAACTCGGTCTGGTTCGACTGGGTGTCAACAATATCGAGGACGTCCGCCAATCGTATGCGGTGTTAATGGAGAAAATGAACGGTCAAGGTAAAATCGTAATGTACAGGCAGGTGAAAGGTAAGATTGAGCTCATTCTGGGTCTTGTGCGCGATCCCCAGTTCGGCCCCTGTGTTATGCTGGGACTTGGCGGTATCATGGCAGAAATCTTATATGATGCAGTGTTTGCCCCCGCACCGTTAACCGGAGAGGATGCGCTGAGGCTCATCAGTCGTATGCGGGGGCAGAAGATTCTCGACGGTTTCCGCGGAGAACCCTTCGTGAACAGGGAAGAGCTATCCCGAATACTCGTCGCGGTGGGTAATATGGGACTTCTGTATCCCAGGATTCAGGAAATTGACGTAAACCCTTTGATTATCGGTGAGAATGGCGTTGTTGCCGTTGATGCCACGATCATTTTGAAATAACACGCTCACAAGGTGATACCTTATTCTACCGCTTTTACTTTCCTCTCTATGCGCCCGGAGGCTCCTGCCCGGCAATCCACTTTCATAGTCATATGCAGCCTTCCGCAGTCCTTTTTCAACTCCTCCATGCAGCGCGTGATCACACCCATGACCTCGTCCCACTCGCCCTCTATGGATGTACCCATGGGACTGATATGATGCGCCAGACCGCTTTCTTTGATAATTTTTACTGCCCTTGACGCATATTTACTTACGCTCTCTTCTTTGCCGATAGGAAAAATGGAAAAATCAACGATGACACTCATAAAAACCTCATTTTATTTTCTGAATATCCTTATCTTTCGCGATAACAACGAGTATTTCTCCATCCTTGAGTCTAAAGCTGGCCGGCGGCACCATAGTAATCTGGTCTGTCAGAACGTCTTTCACGGCGATAACCTCAATATGGTATTTAGTCCTCAACTCCAGTTCCGCGATGCTTTTTCCTAAAAAACTGGTCGGAGGAGCTATTTCAAATATCATGTACCCCTCTGAAAGGGGGAGACAGTCAAGAACGTTCGGAGATATCAGGCTCTGGGCTACTTTTTTTGCCATTTCCTTCTCGGGTATAATTACATCCGTCGCGCCGACCTTCTCGAGGATGAGCTTGTGCTCTTCATTGGGAGCCTTTACAATAATGTTTTTCACCTTCATCTGTTTCAGGTGCAGGGTGATAAGTGTACTGGACGCGAGATCTTCACCAAAGGAAATGACGGCTACATCGTCCTCATGGATGCCGATATGATCCATTACCTCATTATCTGTGCCGTCGGCAACAATAGCCTTGGTGGTAAAATCTTTAATACGATGAACGGCGTCTTTATCCTTGTCAACGGCANNNTAATACCTCCTCATCCTACCATAACAGACTCTTCCGCGTATGTTAATCCTCTTTTCGTTGAATACCAGGAAAATGCGAGGGTAAGCGGTCCCACCCGTCCCGCAAACATCATGAGAATGATCGCCAGTTTCTGACCGGTACTCAAATGCGGCGTGATTCCCATGGATAATCCCACGGTACCAAAGGCGGACACTGTCTCGAAAAGATATTCCACAAAAAAATGACGGCTCTCGACAGGAGGCACACTGCCCACACCCCCGATCAGCAGGAGAAGTGATGTGATAAGGATTATCGAAAAGGCAGACGCAAAGATGATGGCAATTGTGCGTGTTAAAATTTCCGCCGGTAGAGTCCTGTTAAAAACATTTACCTGATCCTGGCCTTTCAGCCGGTTCCAGATCATGAGAAGGAGGAGCGCAAAGCTTGTTGTTTTGATTCCTCCCCCGGTTGAACCCGGAGAGGCGCCAATAAACATCAGCATAATCATAACAAGGATTGTCGGATTTGTCAGTTGACCGATATCCACCGTATTAAAACCCGCCGTCCGGGGGGTAACGGATTGAAAAAAGGATGTAAGAATCTGGGTCTTTATGGAAGCGTCTTTAATTATATGGTTCATTTCGAAGAGATAG
>JAFNGM010000071.1:0-11067 GCA_017885225.1 Syntrophaceae bacterium
GCTGAGGCATCAACTCTGAATAAGGAAATAAAGGGAACGGTGAGTGGATTAAAGAAGATTGATGCAGCGAAGGAAGTGGGTAAGCGTGTATCGGAAAAATTGAAGGCCCTCGGTATCGAGCAGGTGGTGTTTGACCGGGGAAGCTACCTTTACCACGGGCGCGTTGAAGCACTGGCAAATGCAGCGAGGGAGTCAGGATTAAAATTTTAATCTGGGGTGTACATAAAATTTCTAAAGGAATAAGGGTTATTGAGTGAACATATGGAAGAATTAGAACTTCTGGACAGGGTAATTGCGATTAATAGAACGGCGAAAGTTGTCAAAGGTGGTCGGAGATTTCGGTTTAGTGCAGTGGTCGTTGTTGGCGATGGAAAAGGCTCCGTAGGCGCCGGTTTGGGGAAGGCCCATGAGGTTCCGGAGGCAATAAGAAAGGGCATGGAAAAGGCCAAGAAGAGTATGGTGAAGGTCGCCATTGCGAATAGGACAGTTCCCTACGAGGTTATTGGGAAATATGGGGCGGGCAGAGTTCTGCTGAAGCCGGCTTCTGAGGGAACCGGTCTCATCGCGGGAGGAGCCGTGAGGGCAGTTCTTGAAGTTGCAGGAATCCACAACATCTTGACGAAATGTTTAGGTTCCCACAACCCGCATAATCTGGTGAAAGCGACTATCGATGGTCTTTGTCAATTGAAGGATCCAGCGGAAATTTTATCGATGCGAGGAAAAGGCAGCTCTGAGAATTAATTTTTTATTCATGAGCAGTGTGAAAAGTCGAAATTTTATAAGATTGTTTGTAATAGTAAGCATATGGTTATAGAGGGAGCATGGTGGAGAAAAAGCTTAAAATAACGCTTGTGAAGAGTTACATAGGCAGGCCGCAGAAACATCGGCAGGTGCTTCGCGGGATGGGACTGGGCAAATTGAACAGCACCGTCGTGCTTCAAGATACACCTGAGATTCGGGGAATGATCAATAAGGTCAGCCATCTGGTGTCTATGGAAGAGTGTGAGGGGAACAAGGTATGAATTTGAGTTCACTAAAACCACCAGAGGGATCGAGGAAAAAGAGAAAGAGGGTTGGCCGTGGTGATGGATCAGGGCATGGTGGTACATCGTGCAAAGGACATAAAGGCCAGAATGCCAGATCAGGCGGGGGAGTAAGACCGGGCTTTGAAGGGGGGCAGATGCCCTTATCCCGAAGGTTGCCGAAGAGAGGGTTTCGCAATCCTTTTCGCAAGAAAATAATTACGGTAAATTTAGAACAGTTGAAGAACTTTCCCCAGGGGTCCGTGATCGACAAGAATGTTCTTGTCGGCGCCGGACTGGTGAAGAGAAAAGGGGACGGTATAAAGATTCTGGGCAAAGGGAATATTGAGTATCCTGTGTCACTCAAAGTCGACATGATCAGTAAGGGGGCCAGGGAGAAGATAGAAGCTGCCGGCGGTTCAATCATAATAGAGGGTATCTGATTTGCTCGATGGCTTAAAAAATATCGGAAAGATTCCGGAGCTGCAAAGGAGGATTCTTTATTCGTTTCTCCTTTTAGCGGTATACAGAATAGGTGCACATGTTCCCACGCCCGGTATTGACACGGCAGCCCTCGCTGCGTATTTCGAGCAGGCGAAGGGTTCATTGCTGGGATTTTTTGATATGTTTGCGGGCGGAGCCCTTTCCAATCTGTCCGTCTTCGCTCTCGGCATCATGCCCTATATCAGCGCGTCCATTATTCTTCAGCTTTTGACCATAGCGATTCCCCATTTGGAAAGGCTCTCCAAGGAAGGTGAGGCGGGAAGGCGTAAAATCACTCAGTATACCCGTTATGGTACGGTAATTTTAAGTCTTATCCAGGGCTTCGGTATCTCCGTGGGGCTGGAAAATATGGCCGGGCCGACGGGGGCTTCCATTGTCATGGAGCCAGGATGGAACTTTCGTTTAATGACCGTGATCACCCTGACAGCAGGTACTGCGTTCATCATGTGGCTGGGGGAGCAGATTACGGAAAAGGGTATAGGGAATGGCATATCATTAATCATCTTCGCAGGTATCGTGTGCAGGGGACCGGCAGCAATTTACCAGACATTCAGTTTGCTATCTGCGGGTGAGATGGGTATTTTTTTCATCGTGATTCTCAGTGTCATGATGATCGCCGTTGTCGGGGTCATTGTGTTTATGGAAAGCGGTCAAAGGAGAATACCCGTACAGTATGCAAAAAGGGTTGTCGGGCGAAAAATGTATGGAGGACAGACAACGCACCTTCCACTCAAAGTCAACACATCGGGTGTTATTCCTCCCATATTCGCATCTTCGATTATCATGTTTCCGGCAACGATTGCGAACTTCATCGATCATCCATGGATGAAGGCGGTTTCCGATGCATTGGTTCCGGGGAGATGGATGTATGAATCACTCTACGTCGCCTTCATTATATTTTTCTGTTATTTTTATACGGCGGTTGTCTTTAATCCTACTGACGTTTCCGATAACATGAAAAAATATGGTGGATATGTTCCCGGGATAAGGCCTGGTAAGAAAACGGCAGAGTATATTGATGATGTATTGTCGAAACTGACCTTTAGCGGGGCTCTCTACGTATCAGCGGTGTGCGTCCTTCCGAGTATACTGATCAGCTATTTCAATGTGCCCTTTTATTTTGGAGGGACGGCGCTTCTGATTGTGGTTGGTGTTGCGCTGGATACGGCAGGTCAAATAGAAACTCATTTGTTGACGAGGCAATATGAGGGCTTCATGAAGAAAGGACGCATCGCAAAAAGGCGTTAAGGGGAATGATCATCCTGAAGCTGCCAGAAGAAATCGAAAAAATGAGAGCGAGCAATTATATTGTCGCGGAGATCTTGAATACATTAAAGGAAAAGGTAACGCCTGGTATCACGACCGGTGAACTGGATAGCTATTCGGAAGAACTTGTGAGGAAAAAGGGAGCCCAGCCGGCATTTAAGGGGTACATGGGCTATCCTTATGCTCTGTGCATATCGGTGAATTCAGAAGTCGTTCATGGCTTTCCCTCAGACAGAATTTTGGTTGAGGGGGATATTGTGAGTCTTGATTTCGGGGCATATTATAATGGCTATTACGGAGATTCTGCGATCACGGTTCCTGTCGGTAAAATTTCCGAGGAAGCGGCAAGGTTAATACGAGTTACTGAACAAGGGCTCTATAATGGCATCAGGGAGGCAAGAGCAGGGAACCGCCTTGGAGATATATCAGCAGCTGTTCAGGATTGTGTCGAGGCTGCTGGTTTTTCCGTGGTGAGGGACTTTGTCGGCCACGGGATCGGGAAAAAGCTTCACGAGGAACCGCAAATACCTAATTACGGAACCAAGGGGAGAGGAATACAACTAAAGCCCGGTATGGTTTTGGCTATTGAGCCTATGGTCAACGAAGGCACATACCAGGTCAAAGTAATTGATAATGGCTGGACGGTTGTGACAGAAGATGGAAAATTATCGGCTCACTTCGAACATTCTGTTGCGATTACCGAGGACGGGCCGGATATCCTTAGCATGTTAAACTGAAGTTCTATCGCAACAAACCCTTTTTAAGATCTCTGCGTGAGACAGGTTTTTTATGGCAAAAGAGGAACCGATCGAGGTAGAAGGTAAAGTAGTGGAAACTTTACCAAATGCAATGTTCCGAGTAGAACTGGAGAATGGACACCGGGTGCTCGCCCATATTTCAGGGAAGATGCGAATGCATTTTATCAAGATATTACCGGGCGATAAAGTGACTGTTGAGCTTTCTCCCTACGATTTAACTCGCGGTAGGATTATCTACAGGACAAAATAAGCCTGAAAAGCGGAATGCATTTGGCAGTATCTAGAGAACAGGCTTCTTGAGGAGTATGGATTGTGAAAGTAAGATCTTCTGTGAAAAAGATTTGTGATAAATGTAAAATTATCAAAAGGCGTGGTGTGTTGAGGGTTATTTGCGAGAATCCAAAGCACAAGCAACGACAGGGATAGATAGAGCAAAAGTTATTTATTGTCAGGAGGTTATCAGGTGGCAAGAATTGCAGGCGTGGATTTACCCAAGAACAAAAGAATGGAAATCGCATTGACGTATATATATGGGATAGGGAGGAGTAAAGCGCGAGATATTCTTGAGAAGGCGAATGTCGGTTTCGATAAAAAAACGGACGATATTGCTGATTCGGAAATTACCTCTATAAGAAATATCATCGATAAAGATCTCAAGGTTGAAGGTGATTTGCGACGGGAGATATCTATGTCCATCAAGCGATTAATGGATCTCGGCGCATATCGTGGATTGCGACACAGGAAAGGACTTCCCGTGAGAGGTCAAAGAACGAGTACAAACTCACGAACGAGGAAGGGACCGAGACGGTCAATTGCCGGCAAAAAGAAATAGGACATACTGATCCGGAGGAGATATGGCAAAACAAGCGAGAAGAACAGGGAAAAAAAAGGAAAAAAGGAATGTACCCGAGGGGATTGTACATATTCAATCTACCTTTAACAATACCATTATCACCGTTACCGATCTAAGCGGCAATGTCATCGCCTGGTCATCTTCAGGGACACAGGGATTTAAAGGTTCGAGAAAAAGTACCCCTTTCGCGGCGCAAGTGGCAGCGGAGGAGGCCGTCAAAAAGGCAAAGGAGCAGGGAATGAGGCGGGTGCAAGTGTATGTGAAGGGGCCCGGTTCAGGCCGGGAATCGGCGTTAAGATCTTTACAGGTAGCGGGGCTCAGTATCAGTCTTATCAGGGATGTTACACCGATCCCCCATAACGGATGCCGTCCTCCGAAGAGAAGAAGAGTATAACGAAACACTGAGCAAGAAATCCACCACAGTGTAAACAACAATAAAAACGAACCGCATTGTGATATTTTAATCTGGGATTTGTTGAGAGTTTAAATAAAAGAATTTAGCATTTTAGATNNGAGAAGGCTTAAAGCTTTTTCTCAAGGGGGACAGGTGTTTTAGTGATAAGTGTGCCTTTGAAAGGAGGAGTTATGCTCCGGGTGATCATGGCCAGATGCGCAAAAAATATTCTGATTATGGTGTACAGCTAAGGGAAAAACAAAAACTTAAAAGGATGTATGGCCTTCTGGAAAGGCAGTTCAGGGGTTACTTCGGAAAGGCAGATAGACAGAAAGGAATTACAGGCACAAACCTTTTGCTCTTTTTGGAAAGACGTCTCGACAATATGATCTTCCGTATGGGTTTTGCCAATTCGAGGAATGAAGCAAGGCAGTTGGTAAGGCATGATCATTTTTTAGTGAATGGGAAGCCTGTAAATATACCATCATATCTGGTTAATGTGGGAAGTGAAATCCTTGTAAGGGAGAAGAGCAAGAAGGTTGGACGTATACTTGAGGCAATGGAAACAGTTGCCAGGCGGGGCGTACCACAATGGCTGGAACTGGACAAGGATAATTTTAAAGGAGTGGTGAAATCTCTTCCCTCCCGTGAACAATTAGTTATGCCCGTTCAGGAACAGTTAGTCGTTGAGCTTTATTCTAAGTAACACTTTGATGTACTAAATAAATACCCGAAGGGTAGGGAATAAAAAATATGCAAAAGTGCTGGCGCAGTTTAATACGACCCAAGCGAATTGAAATTGATGAAAGCACCCATACGCGCTTTTATGGCGAATTTACCTGTCAGCCTTTAGAGAGAGGATTTGGTATTACCCTTGGAAATGCTCTCAGAAGGGTACTTTTGTCATCTATTCAGGGGGGTGCTATCGTCTCTGTGAAAATTGATGGTATCCTCCATGAATATTCGACAATTCCGGGTATCAAAGAAGATGTGGCCGATATTATACTCAACTTAAAAGGTATACGTTTTAAGCTGCACGAGGAGGGGCCGAGTGTCATTCATATTAATGCCTCACGGGGAGGGGCTATCACCGCGGCAGACATTATTACTGACGGATCGGTAGAGATTCTCAATCCTGATCACCATATTGCGACCCTCTCCGGCGGTGATAAATTTAAGGCGGAACTTGTGGTAAAGACAGGCAAGGGATATGTGCCTGCACGAAGTGAAAGAACAGCGGATCAACCTGACGGGACGATCAATATCGACGCAGCTTTTTCACCGATAAAAAAAGTCAATTATACCGTTACTCATGCAAGGGTAGGACAAATTGCCGATTATGACCGCCTCATTGTGGAGGTCTGGACGGACGGTAGTGTGCTGCCGGAAGATGCCCTTGCGTATGCGGCGAAGATTCTGAAAGGCCAATTGGATATATTTATCAACTTTGACGAGGTTGATGAGGAGGAGCAGCAGGAAGTAGTAAAAGAAGAAGAGACCGTGAATGAAAACCTTTTGAGACATGTTGATGATCTGGAACTGTCCGTAAGGTCGGCGAACTGCTTAAAAAATGCTGGCATTAACTTGATTGGGGAGCTGGTGCAAAAAACAGAGGCTGAAATGCTCAAGACTAAAAATTTTGGCAGAAAGTCTCTGAACGAAATAAAAGAAATTCTTGCAGAAATGGGACTTAGCTTCGGCATGAAGTTAGATTTTCCTCCCTGGAATAAAGAAGAGAATCAAGAAAGCGAGAGTACAGGCGCGAAATGATGGATTTGAGAAGGGAGTTATTTTAGATGCGTCACAGGAAAGCGGGTAGGAAGCTGGGCAAAACTACAAGTCACAGGGAGGCTATGTTGCGAAACATGGTCACTTCCCTGTTGAAATATGAGAAGATTACTACGACGGATGCCAAAGCGAAAGAGCTGAGAAAAGTTGCAGAAAAAATGATTACCCTGGGCAAAAGGGGCGATCTCCATGCGCGGAGGCAGGCGCTTTCCTATGTAAGGGATAAGGAAATCGTGGCGAAGCTTTTTGATGCACTATCGGCACGTTATCGCGATTTTGCAGGCGGTTATACAAGAATCATGAAGATGGGTAATCGCCTGGGTGACAACGCCCCAATGTCGATAATCGAATTTATTCCGGGACAGGAGCAAACAAAGAAAAAAGTTCTCTCGCAAAAGTAATATCGGAAGAGAACTNNTTTTTTTCTTGTTTTTTTGTCAGAAAAAATATACTTCATCATGGGTTGTTGCATTTCCCGAAAACCACGCGTGATATGCAGTTCTCTGCCGGCGGTCTTGTTATTCTTTCTCAACTATTTATCAGCCAAGAAAGGGGGATTAGGTATGGCGGAAGAAAAAATAGGCGAAGTCGTAAAATTTTTTTCCAAGCCGTCTGTTGCGGCGATAAAGATTACAGAAGGCGAATTAAAGGTAGGGGATACAATTAAAATTACCGGTCATACTACGAATATTACGAGCGTGGTTGAATCAATAGAGGCGAACAATCAGAAGATTGTGAATGCGGTACCAGGAGACTTTATAGGTGTCAAGGTTTCTGATCGTGTTCGTCCCGGTGATGAAGTCTTCAGGGTTGTCCCGGATTAATCTGTCGGTGTGAGAAGGTCGCCGGATTTCTATGGTGAAGCGGGAAACGGCGATAAAGTTATTGCCCGAAGGGAAAAGCTGTGCTAACGTTCAGCCCGTTTGGGGAACGTTTGTAGAAGGCACGAACGTATAAAATCCACCCTGAGAGACTTTACGATCAGCCTTTGACAGCCGATATAAAGGCACATTGACCCTTTTTCATTCTTTTTGTGTATGGACTCCCACTGAGAGGATAGAAAATAATGCAAATCAGAGTATTGGGTTGCCATGGATCGCAGACGCCCGGATGCAATACGACAAGTTTTTTATTGAACGGCAACACTCTGGTTGATGCCGGAACGATCACCTCTTTGCTGACTATTGAAGAGCAGCTTAAGATAAATCATGTCCTTATCACTCATGCACACCTCGATCACGTAAGGGATATTATGTTTCTGGCAGATAATATCTGCTATCTCCAGAAAGAACGGCCTCTCGTGATCGTCGCTACCCAGACCATTATTGATACTCTTAAAACCCATCTTTTCAACAATGTCGTGTGGCCGGATTTTTCCCTGCTCCCCGATCCTAAAAATCCGGTCCTGAAATTTAAGACTATCAAGCCCGGGGAAAAGATTACCCTCGACTCTATGGAGGTGACCGCTGTCCTTGTGAATCATATCGTTGAAACCGTCAGTTATGCCATTGAATCGAAAGAAGGATCAATTGTGATAATCGGAGACACAGGCCCGACGGAAGAAGTGTGGAATGTTGCGAACAGTCTCCATAACCTGAAGGCAGTATTTGTTGAAACTTCGCTTCCCAATAGTATGGAAGACATTGCACAGATGACGGGCCACCTGACAGCGTCAGGTCTGGCAGAAGAGTTGAAAAAACTGAATACCCACAATCCCCAGATATACCTTTATCATATGAAGCTCCACTACCGAGAATCTATTCAGCGAGAGATCGCGGTGATCAAAGACAGGAATATTCGTATTCTTCAAGACGGTGAGGTCATTCACATCTGACCAAATCCTCTCTCTGCGGTATTGCCTTGAGAAGGGCCGAGTCCCATTACATTACATAATGACGACACATGCAGGATCCCCTTGAACGCATCTATGGATTAAAAAGTGTAGATATCCGACTCGGACTGGGTCCTGTCTCGCGACTGCTCGATCGTTTGCATAATCCTTACAATTCGTATGAGACTATTTTAATCGGTGGAACCAATGGAAAAGGTTCCATCGCCGCCATGGTGGCATCCATCCTTGCGTGCGGCGGCTTTCGCGTCGGTTTATATACGTCTCCACACTTGATTGATATCCGGGAACGGATTAAAGTGAATCAACGCATGATTGCTCTTGATGAAATGATGGAATTGATAGAGGAAGTACAAGAACGTATGACGGAAAGTGTAACCTATTTTGAATTTCTCACAGCCGTTGCCTTCCTCTATTTTTGTCGAAAAGATGTTGATATCGCTGTCGTGGAAGTCGGGATGGGGGGCAGACTTGATGCGACGAACGTGGTGAGACCCCTTGTCTCCGCCATAGCCAATATTTCCTTCGATCATGAAGAACATCTTGGAAGGAGTCTGGGAAGCATTGCCCGTGAAAAGGGCGGTATCATCAAAGATGGAGGGGTATGCATCACCGCGGTCACACAAAAGAGCGTGATTCGTGTTCTGGAAGATATCTGCCGCGAGAGAGGAGCAGCGCTGTTTAAAGTTGGCGGGAAAATAAAAGTCAAGGAGCTCGGCAATGGATTTTTTTCCTACAAGGGAATAAGAAAGAGGTATGAACGTCTCATGTGCCCTTTGAAGGGAAGACATCAGATTGAAAACGCCGCTGTCGCCCTTGGTGTGATTGAAACTGTCGCAATGAAGGGATTTTCAGTCAATGATGAGGATGTCTTTGCCGGTATTCGTGATGTGCAATGGGCAGGGCGGTTGGAAATCCTTCAGCAAGCCCCCATGGTTGTGGTAGACGGCGCCCATAATGCAGCCGGCGTATCTGCCCTTGCCAAAGCGTTGAAAAATGAGTTTTCATACACACGCTTAATACTCATCTTTGGCGTTCTCAATGATAAAGATTACAGGAGCATGTTGAAAAAACTTGTTCCCCTTGCGGATCGACTGATCATTACGAAACCTGATACGGTAAGAGCGATGCTTCCGCAGGAGATCGCCGCGGGCGTACAAAAATGGCAGTACAATGATCGAATCGAGCTCGCGGAGAGCCCTCATGAGGCTTTGAAGCGGGCCTTATTTATAGCCGGTTTAGACGATATGATCTGTGTCACGGGATCTCTCTATCTCGTCGGTGAGATTAAGCGAATATTTTCACACATAACGTAATGTCATGATGAAGAAGATACCGTTTCTCCATACTATAGCTCTTGCAGATTTTCCCTTCATGGTGTCGGGAAGAACTATCGCGAGCATTGGCTTAATCTTCCTTTTTTGTGCTCTTCCGATATACAGTTCGGTTGCTGCAGAGAAGAAAATTGCGAAGGGGCCCGTCACAATTGAGGCAACGAATATTTCCTATGACAAGAAGGAGGATACCTATCACGCGCAGGGAGATGTGTTCATAACATTTTCCGGGGGCTTTCTCCTGGCGGAATCCGTGAGCCTTGACAGGATGACCAATGACGCCACGGCGGAAGGGTATGTGATGATCATAAGCGACAATGATATTCTTGAGGGAGACAAAGTACAATTCAACATTGATACGAAAACCGGTGTCGCTCATGGTGGAAAGGTGTTTCTCGCTAAAAATCACTTTTATCTCTCAGGATTAAAGATAGAGAAGACAGGAGAAGCCACATACCATATTGAGGATGCGACGATGACCACGTGTGACGGACATTCCCCCGACTGGCGGTTGAGGGGGAGTGAAATGGATATAACCATCGACGGTTACGGCACCGTGAAACACAGTAAATTTCTGGCAAAAGATCTGCCGGTTTTCTACACCCCGTATCTCGTGTTTCCTGCAAAGACAACCCGCCAATCGGGATTCCTTCTCCCCCATCTTTCCTATTCTAAAAATAAGTTAGGCGGGGATGTGGAACTTCCCTTTTACTGGGCAATTTCAGAAAGTACTGATGCGACACTTTATCAGCGCTATATGGGTGAGAGGGGGTTTAAAGAAGGCGTTGAATTCAGATACTTCCTCAGCA
The DNA here is from genome assembly GCA_017885225.1 of Syntrophaceae bacterium. GTDB lineage: Bacteria > Desulfobacterota > Syntrophia > Syntrophales > UBA2185 > UBA2185. The sequence continues at coordinate 10,578 of JAFNGM010000071.1, forward strand.
ATGATTCCTTCGGCACATTCTATGGCGACTTCATGAATGATTCCTGGCACGGCCAGGAATCCTACGCGACCACGACAGGTACAGTGAGCAGGGATTGGCAGTCCGACCACAAGAGGTGGTCATACTACCTGAACCACGAGACCCGTTTCAGCCCTTCTTTGTTCTTCAGAACGGATATCCAGAAGGTATCCGATAACTGGTATTTCAAGGACTTTACCTCGCACAACTACTATTTGGATAATTATTCAACCACGGAAGCGAAACGATTTAAAAAAGTATCATTTGTGGGAAACGAATCCCTTGGTTCCCTTGATTCAACGGTCCGTCTGGTGAAGAGCTGGCAACTGTATAACCTGACGGCGCTCGTCCGCTACACCGATGATTTCGCGAGCACCTCAAATGATGCAACCTTGCAGAAATATCCCGAAATTACCCTGAAGGGGATGAAACAACCTCTCTGGGGCACTCCCCTTTATTACGAGGTTGATGC
>JAFNGM010000071.1:11127-21992 GCA_017885225.1 Syntrophaceae bacterium
GGCTATCGGGGAATTTACACTGCGGGTGCAACGGCGACGACCGAACTGCACAGGATCTTCGATATCGATGGTGAGGTAGTCGATAAAATTCGTCACGGAATCAGGCCGGAGCTGACATACACCTACGTTTCTCATGCCTCTCAGTATGATGCGCCTGATTTTGTAACCCGTGTACCTGAACAAAGCACCCTGACATACGCATTGACCAATACGCTCTTGACACGATTGAATGAAAAGGGAGGAGCAAAAAGTTACCGGGAGGTTTTACGTTTTAAGCTTGCTCAGACCTATGATTTCAAGGAGCTAAAAGAGGCGGGAGCGATACCCTCCACAGAAAACAAGCCTTTCAGCGATATCGATATGGAGCTTGATATCAAACCTATTCAATATTTTTCCTTTTTCGTGCGCAACAAGTACAGTATAAATTCGGGTGAATGGAAACGCTCCTCCTACGATATGAATATCAGCGACTGGCGGGGAGATTCGGTCACCATCGGGTATCGGCAAACCAAGAATATTGTGAACGAAATCATACCTTCCGGACCCATCGCGCCCTTCGCGCCGTATCAATATTCGGCAGCTCCTGTCCAGGAATTTAACCTTTCATTAAAAGCGGTGCTGACGCAGTACCTCTCTCTGATCCACGCGAGCAGGATAAATGCGTTAGATAACAAGACCTTGGAAAGGACTTACGGCCTCTCCTATAATACGCAGTGCTGGACTGTTGAAGTAAAATATACGGAAACCCGTGATGATAAGAGTGTCACGGCGATGTTTAGCCTCTACGGTCTCGGGAAGGTAGGGTCGAAATAAAGTAATTTATTGTACCGCGGGTTTTTTTCTTGACAAATAGTATGAAATTTCGTAGTTTGCACCTTTACATTTTAGTACTTGGGTGAACGTATGAAAACATATAATGCAAAACATGAGGACATGGTGAAGGACTGGTATCTCATTGATGCAGAAGGACAGATTCTCGGCAGACTTGCGAGTGAAATTGCGAGGCGCCTGAGGGGCAAACATAAACCCATTTACACACCCTATGTGGATGCGGGGGACTTTGTGATTGTGGTGAACGCCGGGAAGGTATCCCTTACAGGAAAAAAAATGTCCGATAAAGTCTATTATCATCATTCCGGGTATCCCGGCGGTTTAAGAGAAACGTCCGCAGGAAAAATGTTACAAGACCATCCGGAGAAAGTATTGTTTTTTGCAGTGAGAGGGATGCTCCCGAAAAACTCATTAGGGAGGAAAATGCTGAAAAAGCTCAAGATCTATACAGGGAATGATCATCCTCACGAGGCCCAATGCCCGCAGGTGATAAAGTTATAAAAACCTTAGGTATCGTCGAAAGAACGAAGTGACTGAGAAATCTTCAATGATAGTGAAATGGGAGAGAAGAATGTAATGGAAAAACGTTTTTATGCTACGGGTAAAAAGAAGTATGCCATAGCCAGAGTATATATGAAGGAAGGAAGCGGGAATCTCACCGTGAATAAAAGGAATTTTGACGACTATTTCACAAGAGACAGTCTCAAAATGCTCATTATGCAGCCTCTTGATATTGTAGGTGCAAGGAATAAGTTTGATTTTTTTGTGAATGTGTCGGGAGGTGGGATAGCCGGACAGGCAGGGGCGATAAAGCATGGCATCGCGAAAACGCTTATAGAGTATGATGTGGAATGGCGGTTAGCGCTTAAGAAGGCAGGATTTCTCACGAGGGATTCACGCATCAAGGAAAGGAAAAAGTACGGCCAGCCGGGAGCAAGGAAGCGCTTCCAGTTCTCTAAAAGATAACATTACAAAAGGAGGCTTCTTGGCCTCCTTTTTTTGTATAAGATATCTGGTTAATCTCCGAAAAAATTGCTCTCTTCATCAGGATTCAAGGGGCCAAGGGGTCAAGGATTCGAGTGAACTCAAACCCTCGAGTCCTTTTTGCAGCTATATGGGAAAAGAACCTTATACGCAAACTACTTATAGGTATCAAAAATGCTGAAAATCGGTATTTACGGAGCAAGCGGATACACCGGGCAGGAACTGTTTCGACTTCTGCTCGGACACCCTCATGCTGAAGTGGTGGCATTGACATCAAGGAGATATGCAGGACACCCCGTTTCTGATATATACCCTGTATTTCTCGGCCTGACTGACCTTTCGTTCATAGACGCTTCGCCCGAGGATATGGCAGCTCTGGCGGATATCGTGTTCCTGGCGCTGCCCCACGGTATATCCATGAAGGTAGCACCCATTTTTTTAAAAGCCGGGAAAAAGGTAATAGATCTCAGTGCGGATTTTAGGCTGCGGAACATCTCCGTATACGAAAATTGGTATAGCAGGCACACCGCGCCGGAGTCTGTCAAAGAGGCAGTGTACGGTATACCGGAGTTATATGGGTCTGCCATAGCTTCCGCCAGATTGGTTGCCAATCCCGGTTGTTATCCAACGAGCGTGATTCTCGGTCTTGCCCCGCTGCTGAAGGCAGAAGGGTGGATATTCGATACTACCATCATCGTTGACGCAAAATCCGGCGTGAGCGGCGCGGGACGAGAGCCGCAGGTCGGAACGCTTTTTTGCGAGGTTGATGAAGGCTTCAAGGCTTACAAAGTAGGTCAGCACCGGCATACGCCGGAAATGGAGCAGGAAATAAGCATTCTTTCCGGACATGATGTCAGGATTACTTTTACACCCCATCTCCTGCCGCTGAGCAGGGGTATTCTCAGCACAATGTATGCGGTCATGCAGAAAGAGGTGAGTACGGCGGAAGTGGTTGACCTCTACCGGGAATTTTATCAGGGCAAGAAGTTTGTCCGGGTATACAAAGAAGGCACATTCCCCAATATTTCTTCTGTCCGGGGTTCCAATTACTGTGACATCGGTGTGACCATTGACAGGAGAACAAAGAGAGCGATTATTGTTTCCGTCATCGATAATCTTGTGAAAGGCGCGGCTGGTCAGGCAATACAGAATATGAATCTGATGTGCGGCCTCAGCGAAGATACGGGGCTTACTATGATATCGCTCTTCCCGTAAGAAAAGCAGAAAAAAGCTATGTCCATAAAATTATACAACACCCTCACCAAGAAAAAAGAGAAATTCGAACCGCTCGTTGAAGGGAAAGTCGGCATCTATGCATGCGGCATCACCGCCTATGATGTCTGCCATATAGGCCACGCCCGTTCGGCCGTGGTGTTCGATGTCATTACCCGGTATCTCCGGTATCGGGGCTATGATGTTACGTATGTAAAGAACTTCACGGATATAGATGATAAGATCATTGCGAAGGCCAATTCAGAGGGGAAAACCATTTTTGAGATATCCGAGAAATACATCAGGGAACATGATGAGGATATGGATGTCCTCGGAGTTGCAAGGCCGACCTTCGTACCTAGGGCGACGGAACACATCGGCGGCATGATCTCTCTGATAAGAGTTCTCCTTGACAAAGGTCTCGCGTATGAGGTCGAGGGTGATGTGTATTACGCGGTGGAAAAATTCGTGGAATACGGAAAGCTCTCAGGCAGGAGTCTGGAAGACATGATGGCCGGTGCGCGGATCGATGTGAGCGAGAAGAAGAACAATCCCCTCGATTTCGCGTTATGGAAGGCCAGCAAGGCAGGGGAACCGTGGTGGGAAAGCCCCTGGGGCAGGGGGAGGCCGGGATGGCATATCGAGTGTTCAGTGATGAGTCAGCATTTTCTTGGCGAGACTTTTGACATTCATGGCGGAGGGGAAGATCTGATCTTTCCGCATCATGAAAACGAGATTGCGCAGTCGGAAGGCGCCACGGGGAAGCCTCTGGCCAACTACTGGGTGTACAATGGCTTTGTCACGGTGGATGGCGAAAAGATGTCAAAGTCACTCGGCAACTTTTTTACCGTAAAGGATATACTGCAAAGTTACCATCCCGAGGTGTTGAGGCTTTTTGTTCTCCAGAGCCATTACAAGAGCCCTGTAGACTTTTCGGATGAATCCCTCGCCGATGCGAGGATGGGCATGGAGCGATTTTATACAACCCTGAATGCGATAAATGAGGCATTATCTGGTTGCGGGGATTTCTCCGGCATCACTGGGGAAAAACTTTCGGCAAAGGATAGCGATGCATATGCGAAACTTACTTCCCTTCCGGAGAGATTCGCAGATGCCATGGATGACGATTTCAATACGCCACGGGCCATCGGATATATTTTCGATGCCGTGCGGATTGTCAATGGTTACATGGCAGATGAGAAATCTCCCATTTCTCCAGAGGCATGCTTTGTCCTGGATACGGCAAAAAGGGCCTTCTTGGCAACAGGGGAGGTCCTGGGATTATTTTTTGATGATCCTGATGATTATTTGCGCAAGAATCGGGACAGGGAAGCGGGGAAACGGGGACTGGATGTGAAAGATATTGAACGCCTGATCGAAGAAAGGCGGGCTGCCCGGCTGGCCAAAGACTGGAAAAAGGCAGATGAGATCAGGCGTGTTCTTGCAGACAAAAAGATCATCCTCCGGGATGCACCGTCAGGCACAACCTGGAAGATAGCATAATTGTCCCTACTTTGGGATGGGGAGCAACACCCTCGTCTTTAGGCGAAGAATTCAGTTCGATTTTTGCGGCACAAGGGTTCGAGGGGTCGAGGATTCAAGGGTTCAAGTGTTAATTATATAACACTCCTCATTCAGCATTGATCCGACAACTCACCCTGCAAGACCGTCACCGCCTGTCCGCTGATATATACACGATCTTTATCCGTGCGAACCTTTACTATACCTCCCCTCGCTGAAACCTGGCAGCCGATCATCTCATGCTTACCCAGACGTCCACCCCAGTATGGAGCGAGGCAGCAGTGCGAGGAGCCTGTGACGGGGTCTTCGTTCACGCCCACGTGAGGGGCGAAGAACCGGGAGACAAAATCGTATTCCTGAGACACGGAAGGACTCGTGACGATGACGCCCCGCATCGGAATTTTTGTTAGGAGAGTGAAATCGGGATTCATCCTGCGAACAGTTTCCTCCTCATCGACTTCTACGAGGTAGTCGAAACGGTTTTTCCCCACGTATTTAAAGCCAGCCCCCAGCGCCCTGGAAAGGCCCGGTGGAGCTGGAGTTTCAGCTTCAGGCTCCGCGGGGAAATTCATTTCTATCCAGTCGTTTTTGAGTTCCGCCGTGAGAAGTCCGCTCCTGGTAAAAAACAGGGCCTTTTCATCCTTCCCGAGATGCCCGTTTTCCCATAGGACATGAGCGCTCGCCAGGGTGGCGTGTCCACAGAGTTCCACTTCGACGGAGGGTGTGAACCAGCGGAGATTAAATCCGTCTTTGTGCCGTTCCAGAAATGCAGTTTCGGACAGGTTCATTTCCCGCGCGACGTTTTGCATCCATGTATCATCACGACGATGTGAGAGGATGCACACGGCCGCCGGATTTCCGGCAAATGGGCGATTCGTGAAGGCGTCAACCTGAATGATCATTTCTCCCATAAAACCCTCTTAGGGATAATTGGGGTCAGGCTTGAAACTTGACATTTCTAAGTTTCTGAACAAGGATCCGGCCACTGTGTCGTATTATTTGATGAAACAGGAAAGCATGGAAGGGTCTTGTGGGCAAGATAATGACCACTTTGTGGGATGAAATGTCAAGTTTCAAGCCTGACCCTAATTATTTGCCGCCACAGTTGAAGGAGCCTCTCCGCGATGACGGCGACAACCAGCCTCGGTACCCACAACCAGAACGGGCTGAGGCCCAGGGACAGGAAGAGGCTTGGGTCTTCAACCAGGGCGTGATTGATCCCGATGGAAAGGTGCAGCTCCTCCAGCTCTTCTTTCGACAGGTGGCCTGCCTTCACTTCCTCCACAATTACGGCCCCTCCATAGGCTACCCCGAAAATCACTGCGGTGAGCCAGAGAAATCCTACTTTCTCGTTGAGTCCCATTATTTTCAGCAAAGGATTGAGCGCCTTGACCAGGGGGTTGATGAGATCGAAGGTTTTCAGGATTTCCAGGGAAGTAAGAATGCACATGATAATAAGGAATATCTTGAAACTGAGGCCTAGTGTGGTCAGTCCCCATTCCTGCAATGCGTTGATAAACGGCGGGGATGTTTCATAGGATGCTTCTGGCGCAGCGAGGACGGTCGTGGTGATATTGAAAAAGGGTGCAACGGCAATCACCGTGAAAACAGCGGCAGCAAGACGGAAGAGAGTAGCCTTTGCGGGGTGAATCCCCGATTTTGCCTGGACTATTCCTTCCTGAATGAGGTTATGGGCGATGAGAAGAAAAATGGCCATGAGTGTCATCTGGTCCCTGGAGAAAGGGAGCACCGCCATGGCGGCAATGCCGGCGTATATATTGGTGAGCATACCGATGAGGAGGGGCAGGGCGGCCATTGCCGGAAGACTGAGCAGGCTCATCACGGGTTGAAGGAAAAAATCAATCCGTGTTAAGAATCCGCTCCATGCCAGGCATGCCGTGAGAAATGAGACGGGGATCAGGATCTTCATGATCCAGATAAAACCATCGAATCCTTTACGAAGACCGGCGTAAAGGCCTTCTTTGAGTAATGCATTGTCAATGATCATCGTTGTTGATGAGACCTTTGCAAAATGTACTCCTCACGTCATTCCGGCGCAGGCCGGAATCCAGAAATGCTTGAAATAACATTATTTCGTATCAAGAGAGGAAAGATACAAGAAGGTTGCCATGCGGTTGTGCAAAGGTCTCATATTTTATTTAAGAAGTTGAGTTTCCCCTCCCCCTGCCCCCTCCAGAGGGGGACAATTCTCCCATCATGGGAGAGGTGGTATTTGGGACTTTTTACGAGATTGTCAATATAAGAAGATTGATAATTATAGATAGAATCATTCAAAAATCTATCACAAAAGAAACAATCCCTTTTGACTGTGCGAGTTTAATGAAATCAATGGCGATGTACGCGATATAAAACCATATGGCGTCTCTCAGAGCGTTGGTGAATATGTGGACATGAACTTCATAGGTCTCCGGCTGTGTGAGTATCGAAAAGCGCGGAATTATGCGGGGCGTCTGCTGCATATACTGGGTAAATGATTCGCCGTGCATCTCCGTGAGCTTCTTTTCCTCGCTGAGAATCACAAAGGGATAATACAACAAAAAGGCAGCGTTTAGGAGAACGATGAGAAAGAGGTTTTCCGTAGCGAGAGAAATGCCCAGAACCCCTAAATAACTGCACAAATAGAGCGGATTTCGGACCACGGAATAGGGGCCGTCTTTCACAATCATCGTCGTTTTTTTCCCGCTGATGTATAGGGAAGACCACACTCTTCCGAATACGCACAGCGTGATAAGGAACAGACCAAAATTGTTCAGGATGGCTTTGGCGAGATCGCTTTCGATGCGCGTACGCGTAAAGATCAAAACGAGAAAAAGGAACACGGCAACAATTCTGGAGATTCCTGTCCTGTATTTTTCAAACAGCCTGAGATTCCATGACATACGTTTTACCCTCTCCGTCACGACAACCCACTAAAACGATACAATACGCGAAAACAGCCTGATACCATCCATGATAGATATTCCAGCCCGTGAATCCAATTACTATGACCACGCACGGCCAGGCTATAAGTCCGAAGCGCCAGCCATCGAGGCGCCTGAAAATCAAACGAACCGCATTGGCAAAAAGCCATAAAAACATACACAGGCCCACAACGCCGTTACACGCGAGGAGCATTAAAAAAAGGTTATGGGCGTGCAGAGCCTCGGGTAAGTGTATTATGCTCCCGTCAGGCGCAGTATACGGCGCCACAAGGCCTGAGGCGGCGATGGATTTATACACTGCCTCAAATGAAGCGACACCGACACCGAACAGGGGGTTGTCCTGCCACATTTGCAATGCTACTTTCCAAATATAAATTCTGGCGTAGGTGCTGCCTAAATCAGTGAAAGATTCGATCCGGGGGAGTGCCAGGATGGCACCTCCGGCGCAAACAAGTGTCAGCGTGATCATGGCTACTCTGCTTTTTGTATAGATAAGATACGCAATAAATGCCGCGATGCCCACCGCACTTGCTAACAATGCAGTTCTTATTTGTGTCTGAAAAACCAGCGCCAGGGCGAGTATACCCACGCTTACAGCAAGCATCCTCTGTTTTGCGGTCATTGTTCTATCTAGTACGGCCCATCCAAGAAAAAATGGGGCGATATACGCGAACAGCCCCGCGATGCGGGCGCTCTCTTTCAGTTTGCTCACATACCGAAGCATGGGGCGGCCGAATAGATCATATCCCAGTGTGTATGCGGAAAGGATATTGATTGCAGCCCACGCGGCGCCCGCGCCGAGCCCGATTATAAGATATTTATGGACCGGGAGCCGCTCCGATACATCGATCAATGCTGCAACAAAAAAAAGGTATCGTATGTACACGGCATCATGGGCCCAACCAACGATTCCCTGACCGTTTATCAGGAGGCTGACGATAATGGTTCCAAACCACAAAATCCAGGGGAGGATCAACGGATGGAGGATAATTTTCTTCCGGAACGGCGTTTCCTTGAGTAACACCCAGCGGATGATCCACGCGATATCGACGAGGGCGATAACCGCTTCAAAGGCAACGTTGCCGATGATAATGCCGATGGGAAGCAGTGCGCCTGTGAGCATACAAAACTTGTCGAGCGATGACGCCCATTGGTGGCGATTTTGACGCATCATTTTACGGGTGTCCTCCCAACGCCTTTGAGAGTATCATACTGAGCATTCCTTTCATGTTTTCGTTATTGAAGAACCTCTCAAAGAGTTCCCTCGTTTTTTTGCCCCGTTCCGCCAGTTTCTCAGGTTCTTGTATCCATTCCCGGACCTTTTCGGCAAGGGAAACGTGATCTCCGCACGGCACCCATCCGATAACGTCCGATGTGCGCATCTCGGAGGGATAGGCCTCGGCATCCCTCGTGATCACGGGCTTTCCGGCAGCCATTGCCTGAAACATCTTGTTGGGGATGACTAAATCTGCCTTCTTTGTGGTGCCGAAAATGCCGAGCAGTATGTCTGCTTTGGCTATTCTCTCAGGCAAACGTGTATAGGGTATCCACGGCTCGAAGGCAATATTGGTTATACCCTCGGCCGCTTTTTCCATTTCCGGCTTCAAATCTCCATCGCCGAGCAGCACCCATCTGGCATCAGTATCACGGGAAATACCGGCCGCTCTCACAATCGTATCGACACCCTGAAGCTGCAGAAAGCTTCCATAGAAGAGAATTTCACACGGTCCTGATGCAGGCGTCTTTTCTAAAGGAGCCGGCTGGAAGAAATCGTTTTCCGCTCCCACATAAAGCACGGAAAGTTTCCCCGGGGCCACGCCCAATGTCTTTGCAAAAAATTCGGCATGGGCAGGCGTATCNNTGTGAGTCGGGACTCCATTTGCTTCGTTCAAAAACCTCTTTTTCATAGGCGGAAATCAGCGGATCGACGATGAGGGGGATGTTCCATTTTTTTGCCCAGCGTGAAGCAGATTCGATATCCCTCTGCCTGAAACACGGCACCCATATCACATCCGGCTTTTTCAGGTTGGAAAAATGCGCCTCCACGAAACCGGTGTAGCTTGAACGGGGATGGAAATGTTGAATCTGACAGCCCAGCTCTGAGAGCAATGCGAGTACTACGCGATTCCTGGAATACTCACGGTCTGAGCGGCCCCACCATAGCATAGAAGTCATTCTCGCTATTCTCCTGTCAAAGTTGTTATTCCCACACTTACCCCTCGATTCTTGAAAAAACCATTTCAGGTTTTATTTGCCGGAGACATGCGTGCCCTTGGGCCGGCGGGCACTGGTCTTTAAAACAGGGACTGCACGGCGTTTCCGAAGTAAAAACCCTTTCTCCCTGCCCCGCGGCGTGGCTTCTTACCCAGTTTGTAGGGCCGAAGAAGCTGTACACCGGAATACCCGCGGCTGCGAGAATATGCATGGGGCCGGAATCGTTTGTGATGGCATANNCCTGTTTTTTCGATCATCACTGCCAATTCGGTAAAGTAGGATTCGGGCCATCTTTTGGATACCCATTTCTTGCTGGCGCCTGCATGCAATACGACATAGCCACCGTCTGTCAAACCGTGTTCAGTTTTCCATACAGAGACCATGTCGTTGTCTTTCGGTAAGGTGTAGATAGTGCAACCCGGGTTTGCTCTTGGAAGGCCTGCGGAAACAATGGTTTCATTCAGCCTTTCAAAAACGTTTTGTAGGGTGTCCTTACTGTAGTAGTTCGCCGGGTGGTGTGTGTACACGCGCTCGGGTTGCGTGCCAACCCGGATTTTCGCGCCGGAGAACCGAACAAGGAGCTGGCTTGTACGGTTTCCCTGAAGGTCGTACAGTGCATCGAACTGCTGACGCCTCACCCACAGTATTCTCGCCAAGGTGCTCCTTTCGCCAAACCGGCTGCCTCGGTCCAGTGTGACAACCTTGAGCCTCGGGTGATGAATAAAAAACCTGTCAAAACCCGGACCGGTGATAATCCATATGTCGTCGTGTTCATGATAACGGCAGATTGATTCTATGTGGGGAAGGGCGATAATGATGTCGCCCAGGGCCGACATTTTTATAATCAGAATTTTCTTCATCAGTCTTCTATTTCAGTATGGAATCATTTGAAAAACATCATCAAACTCGTCATACCGGCGGAGGCCGGTATCCAGAGGATTACCGGGCCGCTGAGGAGTTTCTCTTCCTGGTAAGCAATGTCTCATAGAGGGCGACGGTTTTTTCGCACATCTTTCTGACAGTGAAGTTGCCCGCCACCCACCTTCTCGCCTCATCCCCTCTCATTTTCCTGAGGTCCCCATCGGTAAGGGCTTCACGCAGGCATGAGGCAAGAGATGCTGCATCGCCCGGCTTCACATGCCAACCCGTCTTTCCATCCAG
>JAFNGM010000071.1:22022-39716 GCA_017885225.1 Syntrophaceae bacterium
GCAGTGCCCGACAAAATGGACTCGCTCCTTCAGATTTAGTTCGGCTACCGTATTTTTAAGGATTCGCGTATATTCGGACGTCGTGTTTATTTCCCCGACAATGAGCGCCTTCCAGGGCAGGCCTGATATCATGGAAAGACTCTTCAGGAACACGTCGTGTCCTTTCAATCTCGTCACTCTCCCGGGAAGCAGCACAACGGGAACCAAATCGTTCGGCAGCCCCCAGCGTGCTTTCAGGTTCTGAATGCGCTCTGCCGTGACGTGATCCGGATTGAATATGTTTTCGTCAACGCCCCGTGGGATAACGATGATTCTCTCCGCGTCGATAGCGTACGCTCTCTCAATATGGTCTGCAATGGTTTTTGATACGGCGATGATCTTTTCGCCCTTTGTCATGATGGCACTGTAAGCATTGACGGAGTAAAAGCCGTGAAATGTCGTGACAAGAACGGGGCGTTTTTTTTCAGGCAGGCTTTTCCATGCAAGGTAGCCGATCCACGCGGGCAGCCGTGAACGCAAATGAACGATATCCACCCGTTCCCTGAGGAGAAATGCTCTCAGGGGGAATAGGTATTTCAGGCATCTCGGGCTTTTTTCCCCGATGTGCGGCCATTTGACATGGATGCTTCCTTCCCTCTCAAGCTCGTGGACCATGCGGCCGCCACCGGAGATGACAATGGATCTATGGCCCAGGGCGGTCAAAAAGGCGCCCATTTCCAGGGTGCCTTTCTCCACGCCCCCCTCATTCAGTTCGGGCAGCAGCTGCACTACGTTAATCGTTCCGGCCACCATCGTTTCAATATCTCCTCCGCGCACCGCGCGGCTTCGTTAAGGGGTTTCGGCGGCGGCAATGCCCTCTCACCGGACACCCATGCCTCATACGACGTTACCATGTTGTGTGCTATCAGATAGTGCTCGTTTCGATGAAATTTTCCGCCCTTTTTTTTCCGCGGCATAGGAAAAATGCCGACTCGGCACCCGGCAGAGAGGGCTTCATATAACATGGACATGCTGTCTGCGGTGACCCACACGCTTTCGCTTCGGGCGTACACGTCTTCAATCCAGCCTCTCGGTGTCTCGCGGGAAGAGAAAAACTCCACGTTCTCCTTCTCTGAAGCGAACTGTTCCAGGAGCGCGCACATCTCGTGCGGCGTTCTCGGAGAGGACGTGATGGTCCATTTTTTCAGGGAATCCTTCTTGATAACCGTCCTCACCTGTGAAAACGCTGTCTCCGAATGCCATGTACGGCTTTTTTTATTGACAATACCGCCGATAAGAATGAGTCCCCTGTCCATTTCATGCATCCCCCTATCGGTCGTGATGCCCGGCGGTCCAATGGTGATAAATATATTCCTGCCCTCCCGCACCTGGTCATGAATAGGCACGAAGCAGAGGTCCATTTGATTTCTCAGGAGCGCGTCCGGCGTCATGCATGTGACGGCTTTGCCGCCATGTCTTTTCTTCAGCAATAACATGGGAATATGAACGCGTGAGCCCGTTCCCACAATCAAATCAATGTGTCCGCTTTTTGTGTCCGGGATGACTGCCGCCGACAGGTATCGGCCCCATTGAGCAATTGCCGACTGCAATGAGGGCACCACGTTCCGCATTTCTATATCTATGGGTGTCCGCTGTGAAAGGGCGCTCAGGACACCATTCGTCTGCTTTTCGTGCCCGATTCTTCCATCAAAATATGCGACCACTTTCAAAGGAGTCATGTGTTCTGTCCTCTGCCTTGCATTGAATTCTCCGAACAAGACCTCTGCACAATGCACTCCTATTGTCATTCCGGCGCAGGCCGGAATCCAGAAATGCTTAAAATATTATTTCACATCAAATGCGGAAAGATACAAGAGGGTTGCAATGCAATTGTGTAAAGCTCTCCGAACTCATCTCCTGTGACTTTTTGCAATGATCAGTCTGAATGCTTAAAGAATTNNGAGCCTTGCTTTCGTTACTCCGCTCTCTATCAGGCTTCGAATGCCGATGAGCTGTTTTTTCGCACGGAGCGTATAGCGATCCATGATTACCTCATCGGCGCCGCGATGAACTTTCACACTTATTCTGCTGTCGTTTTCACTGATGTAGCGCTCCAGGAGCGCGAAGATATTGTGTTCCTCAAGCACCCTGCGGCGTGCTTCAATGATATACGGGAGCCGGTCCTTATACTCGTTGTTGGCAATCGTGCGTTGAATGATATCCAAAGATTTTTTGAAATCTCCCATATCGATGTGAATGAAACTTTCGGGGGGGAAATAGTCGGCTGCATTCGGGCTGCCGTGATAAAAGGGCAGCGTGTACCCGAGAAACGCATCGGGGAGCTTTTCCGTGATATGGTGCGGAGAGACGTGATTTTCAACGATGATGTGATACTGATAAGGGTCGAGCGATTCGGCTTTGTCGGACATCGGGTTGACGCCTATTCCGAATATCTCAAGTTCCGGGATTGCGGATTTGACCTGTTCAGTAAAGCGAAGCCGGCGGGAGTGGAGGGTCAGAAATCCTTTCTTGCTCGAGCAGACTGTGGAGATCAATTTGTCTTTCACGGGCGGTTTGGCTGCGCGCATCTCATCGTAGGAAAGAATACGACCCCCGGAAGTGGGAAATCCGTAAAACCAGACGAGACCCGGCTGGGTAAACAGCGCATTGGGATGCGAAATTACCCAGGACTCTTGACTCGTGATGACGGTCCCGTATTGACGCAGGTAATCTTTTCCGTATACCGTGACCGAGGCCGGCTCGGTGGTAACAAGGATAGTTTTTTCGCGGGGGCAGTGGAGCGTCTCCACAGTGAACGATCCGCGCGGGCGAAACAAATCGTGATACACCACAAGCCAGTCATAGTTGTCTGCTTTCGTATCGAAAACAAAACGGCAACGTCCCCACACGCTGTCGGCATCAGGCAATTGACGACGAAAACGATGCTCCGTGTAATCCGGCGGCATACGGGCTACGAACTTGACAACTATGGGCTCTGTGTGATTCTTGACGTGGTCTTGAGTAATCATAGAATGCCCTTCAAATGATAGCAGGTTATGAGAATACATATGTAAAAGACATTACAGCTTTTGCAGACATCAACAATATGCCGCATTTGTTCGCCACTGGCTGAAGGTATGGCAATGAGCACCTCTTTAATGTTTTCACGTTCAACAAGTCGTAGCAGATCGTCGACGATCCCAGCACGAATATTCCATGAATTGAGCGTCCCGCTTTCTGGGGATCATCATCGATGAAACCAACTACATCATAGTGAAGATGGTTGTTATCAGAGATCTCCCGTAGTATTTTTTCGCCTGCACCCCCCGCACCGATAATAAGAACCCGCTTGCGGTGCCTTGGATGGGCATCATGGATCTGCTCTGCCTGCACATGTTCTTGCCACATAAAATAGTAACGAATTGCAATCCGGAGACCCCACGAGGAGAAACGTGAAGCCACCATCAAGCAAAAAAACGGTACGGGAATAGCCTTCAAACCTGTAAGCGAAAAGAATTGCAGCCATGACTAAAAGTGTCGATGTAAAACAAGCTTGGGTTAGATACCAAAAGGCTCTAACACTGGTATAGCGCCACATACCCCGATACAAACCAAAAACAAAAAAAAATGAAAAGCTTCAGCGGTACTATCCATGTGAGCAAAGTCCTTATCTGCCTAATTTCAGTCTGGCCCAATATGAACTCAAAACGGGCAAGATAAGACCCAACTAAGGATAGTATAAAGATAATTACATCGCATAAGATCATCAAATAAAATTTGGATTTCTAAATTGTCGGTGCATAGTTAATGGCATTTTATATTAGTGTTGAACACCTTCCTGCTTCAAGACCTTCATCAAGGTCATCCACAATATCCTTAAGTCAAAAAGGAAGGATCTGTTTTTCAGATAATACTCATCAAGTTCTACCTTCACAGGAATAGGCAATTCATCTCTGCCGTTTATCTGTGCCCACCCTGTAATTCCCGGTACGAGACAATGTATACCTTTTTTAGTCCTGAGCTCTATCAAATCATCTTGGTTAAACAGCGCGGGCCGTGGGCCAATAAAACTCATATCACCCTTCAATACGCTCCACAACTGTGGCAATTCATCAAGGCTGAATTTCCGCAAGAAAGAACCCATCGGAGTCAGATAGTCATCGGGATTTTTCAATAGATGCGTCGCCACAGCAGGAGTGTCAGTCCGCATGGTGCGAAATTTCGGCATCTTGAAAATCGTATTATGAATGCCCACACGATCAGACCAGTACAACGCAGGCCCCATAGAAGACAGCCTGACTAAAACTGCAATCACCAGGGTGGGAACCAACAAGGCCGGAGCCAAACAAAGGGAAAGGAATAAATCAAACGTTCTTTTCATACGGTGAGCGCTTTGAAAAATTTTGGTCGCATAAATCTTGAAGCATCGAGACAAGACGTTTCATAAAAGTCAATTTTCTAAAGTTTTCTTGATAATATTTCAGCGAATTTGACGAATATGATTTTATTTTCCATGGCTCAGAAACAAATTGTCTAACCAGCTTCGCTAATGCCTCATGGTTTTCTGCTTCGCAACACAATCCGCATCCGGACTCCTGAATAATTATTTTTGTTTCTCCATCAATGGCGCCAATCAAAGGTTTACCGGCTGCCATATAAGATTGAACTTTTCCCGGCAATGTGTAGGAAATGTAATCATGCTGTTTCAGTGTCACGAGCAAAGCAGAAGCCTTTGAAAAAAACTCAGGCATCTCCGTGGCCGGGCGTTGACCATAAAAGAAAACACGATTCATTAGTCCCAATTCCCGTGTCATATTTTCACATCTCTTGCGTGAAGAACCATCCCCGACAATATGCCATTGAACATTCTCCAAATCCTTTAACTTGGAAGCAGCCCGTATAATCGTCTCAACACTTTGCATTTCCCCTATGTTACCGGCAAATAGCAGATTCACAATTCCTTCGGGTGATTGTAAGCCATCAGAAGGAATTGACATATATAGATCCTCTGCAAACTGTGGCAGATAGTTCTTATCCTCTATGTCAAGTTTTATGACCTCTCTTAAATACTGGATAAAAGAAAAGGACGACACGCATACCGAATCAACCCCATGGTAAATCCACCGGCTAATAACCAGTAATAAAGAATAAACGGGGGATGAACGTGTAATGTTTGCAGCCACAATGCTTTCTGGCCAAATATCCAAGCAGTAAAGCAATACTTTCTTGCCTGTTATTTTCTTGTAGAGAAGCGCGGGTAACGCCATGGTTACAGGTGAAAGCTGATGAACATACACGACATCAAAATTATGCTTAAAAAACACAACCCANNAAGATATTAATGAAAACGATACATAATTCATTGCCCGTTGAATGAAGCTTTGGCCTCTTGGCATCATTGGAACTCTGACTACTTTTACTCCCGATACTGTCTCCCGGCATTTCCTAAAACACTCGTAGCCTGGATAAATTTTACCTCTTGGATAATTGGGCGTCCCAGTGAGAACAACCACTTCATGTCCCATAGTGACAAGTGACTCACAAATATCACTAATCCTAAAAGGTTCCGGCGCATAATACTGGCAAACCACAAGTATCTTCATTTATAAAGACACAACCACTGTGAAAGGAAAAGAATACGCATTTATTTACCGTTTATGCCAGACGAGCCGATTGACGTAATGAGTGTAGCTCAAGATTATGCGCACAATTTTTTCAGAAACATTGGGATATTGATAATCCTGGACCACACGAAGGATACGCACTTCGCCACGCCCCTGTGATTGAAGAATTGCGAGACCTTCCAGAATACGATCAAAGTCTAATCCAGTCATCATGACGGCGCCTTCTTCCATCCCTTCAGGACGCTCATGAGCATCGCGAATGTTGAGAGCGGGAAAATTGAGAATGGAGGATTCCTCCGTAACCGTTCCACTATCCGAAAGAGTGGCGATGGCATGCGTTTGAAGACGTACATAATCACAGAAACCGAGCGGTTTCATCAACTCCACATTGGGCTTCAGTTGTACTCCCCTTTCATCAATCATTCTTCGCGTTCTGGGATGGGTTGAGACGATAATCCTCTTGCCAAAGTGCTCTGAGAGGCCATTCAGCATACGGATCAATTTCTCAAACTGTTCTCGAAAATCAATGTTTTCTTCTCTGTGCGAACTGACAACAAAATAATCGCGCTCCTGTAATCCAAGGCGCTTCAGAACGTCCGATGCTTTGATTTTCGGTAGATAATACTGCAAAACTTCACACATCGGACTGCCTGTCTTGATGATTCTGTCAGGCGGCAGACCTTCTCTAAGAAGATATTCCCGAGAAATTGAACTATACGGCATATTCACATCACTGATGTGATCTACAATTTTACGATTAATCTCTTCCGGCACACGTTGATCAAAACAACGATTGCCTGCTTCCATATGGAATACAGGTATTTTGCGCCGTTTCGCGGCGATGGCTGCAAGGCAACTATTGGTATCGCCGAGGAGCAGCACGGCGTCCGGATTGATTTCAGCAAGTAATTCATCAGAACGGCTGATGACCAGGCCTATTGTTACAGCAGCAGTTTCACCGGCCGCATCAAGAAAATAATCAGGTTTGCGAATATCAAGATCCTCAAAGAATATCTGATTCAACTCATAATCATAATTCTGACCAGTATGAATAATGACATGATCGACGTGGCGGTCCAGCGCTGCCATGACACGTGAGAGGCGAATGATTTCAGGCCGTGTACCGATAATCGTTGCTACTTTCATCTTTTTCACATCATACCTCGCAATAGTTCGTATCAGGATTTTCTGGATTGAAGATCTGATCCGCCCAGAACAGAACGATCATTGCCTCATCTGAAAGATTTTCAATCGAATGGGTATAACCGGGCGGGATATCGACAATCTGTATATCGTCGCCGGACAAATGGTACGAAAGAACTTCATCAGAGAGGATATGGCGAAACCGGATAAGAGCCTTCCCATGAATTACGCAGAATTTTTCTGTTTTGGTATTGTGATAGTGATTGCCTCTTACGATTCCGCCATGCGTTTTTGAGACAAATATCTGGCCAAAATGCCTGGATTTGATTAATTCGACCAAGCTGCCCCTTGCGTCGATTTTCTTTTCGAGATTATAAGAAAAATCATTTTTATCAAGATAAGACAGGTAGGTAGCATACAGGCACTTCGTAAAATCATCGGCTAAGTCTGGAATGACGAGTGATTTTCGAATGTTCCGGAACTGATATATTCTCTCAGCCAGCTCCCCAAGGCTAATCTTATAAGTGGGGCTTACAGTTAAATATTCGCGCGGTAAAGCTGAAGGATTATCTTTCAGAATGTGCAAACAACTATCTACTACGTCATCAATATAAACAAGTTCAACTTCCTGCGCTTTGTCGGAAATGAAGATATCGAGATCGTGTGCAATATTATAACAGAATGTAGCCACAACCGAGTTGTAGTTTGGCCTGCACCATTTTCCAAATACGTTGTTCAAGCGATAAACATAGACAGAAGCTCCGGTTTTCTTGCCATATTCAAAAAGAATATCTTCGGCTTTTCTTTTACTTATGCCATAAGGATTGTTCAATTCGGCTTGCGTAGACGATGATAAGACAATAGCAGGTGTACGGTGTATATCCTCGAGTAGAGAAAGTATTGTTTGTGTAGAACCAGTATTCCCCGTTTCAAAATCTTCTTCTTTCTCCGGTCGATTAATACCCGCAAGATGATAAATGATGTCCGTATCTTTCAAAGCCGATTTTAACATTGATATTTTATCATCAACATCGAATCCTTGAACCTTAATATCATCCTGCCGCGATAAGGCTTCCATCAAATTCTTCCCAATAAATCCTTGTGAGCCAGTAACCAGTACGGTAATCATTTTACTTCCCACTATACAAGTTCCTGCTGAATATGATCAAGCTTCAGCAATTTTCCCTTTATCTCATCAATTGTAAGCCTGTACGTGTTATGGGAATTATAATCCTCCATCAACGATACTTGTTCCGCGCCCTCAGTAAAATATTTATTATAATTCAGATCCCTATCATCCGGTACGATCCTGTAATAATCCCCAAGATCTTCCGCCTTGGAAAGCTCTTCCCTGGTCAGCAGCGTCTCGTACAGCTTTTCACCATGTCGTGTACCGATGATCTTTACTTCATTGTGGCTTTCAAATATCTCTCTGATAGCCATCGCCAGGTCGTGTATTGTGCATGCAGGTGCTTTTTGCACAAAAATATCGCCCTGTCTGGCATGATTGAACGCATACACAACCAAATCAATGGCATCGTTTAAAGACATCAGGAACCGCGTCATATTGGGATCTGTCACCGTTATCGGTTTTCCTTCTTTGATTTGCTTGACGAATAACGGTATAACCGAACCCCTCGATCCCATGACATTTCCATATCGAGTGCCGCATAGCACCGTGTGCTGATCATCACCCATGGTCCTCGTTTTCGCCACCATCAACTTTTCCATCATGGCTTTTGATATCCCCATTGCATTGATCGGATAAACGGCCTTGTCTGTACTCAGAAAAATAACTTTTTTTACATTATTCGCCAATGCTGCATTCAAAACATTCTCCGCACCCAGAATATTAGTTCTCACTGCTTCCATTGGGTAGAATTCGCAGGATGGAACTTGCTTTAAGGCTGCTGCGTGGAAAAGAAAATCCACGCCATTCATGGCAAAATTTAAACTGTCGAAGTGGCGGACATCCCCAATATAAAATTTCACTTTCGGATTATTAAGTTCGATCCGCATATCTTCTTGTTTGTTTTCATCGCGACTGAAGACACGAATTTCCTTTATATCCGTATGGATGAATCGGCGTAAAACAGCATTGCCAAAAGAACCAGTGCCGCCAGTAATAAGTAAGGATTTTGCAAAGAAAGAACTATTCATAAAAACACCTAATAAGTTAAATCTTCCAAAGACCGCGGTTCTGGCGGTAACTTGACAAATATACAAAGAGACGCGATAGATTAAAAAAGTTATTGGGTCCCATAATTCTTAAAGTTAATCTAAGAAAAAAATAAATTAGTTTAAATATTCCAGAATGATTAGGTATATCAGCAGCTTTTGCAGACTTATAACTATCATTCTTTCTTTCCAAAAGATAATTCTTAGATATGAACCTGCTAATCATACCATCAGAATCAAACGGGTTTGAATTATCGGAAAGTTCATTAGCCACTGAAGCATATGCACGACGTAAAGTAGGTGAGATATAGGTTCCATTACTCACAAAATCAAAACCATATTTAATTGATGAAAACCCATGATCATATTTTACTAATTTTTCGGCATACGCAGTACATATTTCATCGAGGTCATCACGTCCTGTTAAATTCCATTCGTGCGGTCGAGAAGAAACAATTTTAGGATTCCTTAAATCAAATGAACTGAAATGAAAAAACACTAAGCGATATTGATTGTTTACTAGGTAACCTTCAGAATCCTTGGAAAGAACCCTTTCATGCAAATTCCAAAACGCCATATTCAGACCCAAATTGAACATAACGTGTAAATTTGGAAAAAAGCAAGGCGCAATAGAGACCCATTTCTGGTCTACAGATAAGCCAAACTGAGTTTCAAAATAACCTAAATGAATACAACGCTCCGACCACCACAATAAAAAATCCATTGCCTCAGTCTGGGAACTAACAGCATAAAATCCAAGATTAAAGGATCCAAAACGCATCATTGCTAAATCATAATTAAGTTCTTTTGATGAAATAGGTACAGTATAATGAGGAGTTAATAGGATTGGGTATTTTTCGAGATCATCGTAAACAGGTTTTAATGAATGATAAATGCATATATCTGGATCGAGATAAATAATATATGAAAAAAATTTCAATAATCTAATAGTCAACAAGGGTTTGACACACGTACTAAATTCAGTGACATCATAAATGAAGGCCAGTTTATTAAAATCAGGTATGTTTTCATCTTCTATCCAACGAATTTCGGCAAAGTCAAAGTCGAGTTTTATGTTTGTTCTCCTATCAATTAAATAAATTATTAATTTCTTTTGCTCATAGGTGTTTATAGATTCTGCCAAAACGAGTGCTTTGGGAAGATAGCTGATTGAGCAAACAGTAAAAATGCCTGTCTTGTTTTTTATAGAGTCATTCATTACATTTTCACCAAAATATTTATTGTTCAGTTGATAAATAAATGAGGGATTGAATTAATAGATATGAAATTAACAGTCTTATTATTCTGAATGTCAATCTGGTGTTTATTGAAGCCGATTTAATAATCAATTTCAAAGATGCATTTAAATAATCCTTTATTCTATTTAAGGGGTATTTACGGCCATTATATCTTTTGAATAAAAATTTATATTTTTGATATCCCTGTTCAGTATTATGATCTAAACCAGGCGTGTTATAAATCTCTGCTACTTTGAAACCCGCCGCCCTGGCAGATAAACATATGTAATAATCCACCCCATCTATGTAATAGCTTTCGTCATGCCAGCCAACTTTTTTTAAATTTTCTAACGAAAATAATGTGCCGCTGCTGATTGTAAAATCTACTATATTTAAGTTATACTTCCCTATAGATATTTTTTGAACTTGTTTTTCTTTTCTTCTTGTTGCCGCATCTCTAAAAGTTACACTTAATATTTTTACTTTTTGATTAAAAGTTATTGGCTCAGAACTCGTATGAATATAGTCATAAATGTAATCCAATGTATCTTTGTTATAAATTGTATCCTGATCAAAATATAGTAGATAACGGTTGTCTTCTTCATAAGCTGTAGCGCACATTAATTTTAGAGCCGGTCCAATTCCGACATTTTCATTAAAAGTAAAATATCTAATCCTGTGTTTGTATTCATCTATAAAAGATTTTGATTTGTCGTCGGGGAAATTATCAAACATATAGAATTCATAACCGTCAGCTATTGCGGCTCTTATTCTTTTATAAGTTGACTGATCTGGCTTATATAGAATTGTTGCAATAATAGGTTTTTTTTGCTCACTTGTATTCATGCAATCATCATCATTAATGCACGATCATGGCATATTTCATAATACTAGGCATACTCAGCAACCTACTTCAGTTAATCAAAGTTACACTTCAAAGTTGAATCAGCCTAACCAATTTCGATGCTTTTGGAAATTTACCCACACAGAATATATTATTAATCCAAAGAATAGCAAAAATAGCTATGAGTATCAAATACATGTATCTCGCCATAAATATACTGTTGAGATAGGTTCCTTGAAAAAAAACAATTGATACTATAAATACGATACATGCCATCGAAGAGTTTCTATATTTAAGAAGCAAATAAAAAAATGAATGGCTGACTAATCCTATTGCAAACATAAAGATTATAACCCCAACACCACCAAAGTCATATATAAGTCCACGAAATATTGTGAAAATATTAGTTGTAATTACATCTTCATAAAAATAATATTCCTCAAAAATTCCGGGTGGAAAGATCTTATCACCACCAAATAAGTTAAGTATCGACGTAAAGGTGTAATAACCATATGCATTAAAATCATTCAGGTAATTAACCTCAGAATTCATTCCCAAATAGAATGAAAAGAAATCTGAAAATGCATATAACTGCGCGAAAGCGTAGGAACTAAAAGACGAAAACAATTGATTTAAAACTTTTTCAGCATCATTAAGGTCAGCAATACCACCCCGTGATAAAAGGGATACCGATATCAATGGAAGCAATAATAAAGCGAATCCAATCGATCTTAAAATAAATTGCCAACTGAATAAAGAAAGTTTGTTCGTATAGATTTTCATTAATAAAACAGATGCGAAATAAAACCCAATTGTGAAAAATACAATAAGTTTCGCAGACTGAGTAAGCATAAAATATATACTTGGGAAAAATGAAACAAATAAAATAGTTATTTTTTTTATAATATTATTTTGGTGGCAATAAACAAACCCACCCAATATTGGGGTTGCATAGGTAAAAAATATAGCTATACTTCCCCAAATTTTTTGTTCCAAATGACCATGTCCACGCAATGCCGCAAATTGCCCACTTGTCTCTAAGAGATTAAATAAAATAGAATAGAGATCAAAATCATAAGAACTTATACTGATCGTTGAAAATATAATTGAAGAGAAACTTGATACATAAAACAAATAGTGTATAAATTTACTATTAAATTTGGAAAAATCATTGAAATTTTTCAATGTGTTTGTTTTATACGCTTGCGTCCAGTTAAATGGCAATGAACTTAGAGAAAATGCCGAAACGCAGACTAATATATATAAGACCGAAATAGGATTAACTGGAACAAAGAATAACACAACCAAAGGAATAAAGGTGTAAAAAAACCATGCCAGAGATAATAAAGCGGCGGGAAAAATATACGTACCAACAACCCGTCTAATTAAATAGGCTTGTGCAAATATAAGAAGACTAAATATTATTGCAAGCGCTTTATCAACAATTTCAAACATAGAAAATTAACCAAAAAGATGAATTATATTTTTTGGAAAAGTTAGGATCTTCCCGAACAGTTAGTGACAAGAAACTCTATCAATCGTCGATACTGCAGAATTTGTTAATCTTCTTTGATTAACCTTTTATATGTTCTTTAATTAAAGCCCGTTCTTCTGGAGTAAGAAAACGCAACCATGTGACCAAAGCGAAGGCAGATAATGTGATTAAAATAAAAAGCCCCTTCATGGTAAGGCCTATCGTCAAAGAAGCTAATCCTGTGAAAACCAAAACCCCTCCAATGATGAACGTCATTTGCGAAATTATTCCTGGAATAGCCGGTAATAACATATAAGCAATTCCAAAAAGAGAAAAAGAATCTACCGCGGCGCGAACGAACCACGCGATAGCTGCACCTTCTATCCCTCGGCTGAGAAGTAACAACCAAAGAGTGATTAGATAACATGGTAATTCGATCATATGCAGCTTAGCGGTAAGATCAGGTCGCCCTACACCCTGAATTAATGCAAATGGAATTATAGCCAAACAGTTAAAGAGTACCCCAACCGCTAACCATTGCAATACATTGGTGCTATGTTGAGCAAATTCACTGCCCAGCCAAAGATTAAGCCCCTCATAAGCAAACGTGATGGTTATCAGGATTATTGGGAAAAGTGCGAGGAAGACATATTTTACTCCCCTTCTAAAAATCAGAGCTGTGCGATTCGGATCCTGAGCAAAACTGGTGGAAAAAGCCGGGAACAAAACTCCGACGAATGCTCCTGGTATGATCAATAATTTTGTCACAACCTCGAACGGCGTCGCATAATAAGCTACTGCGGATACAGAAACCAAGGCGCCAATTAAAAAACGATCCAAATAAACCATAAGTGTTCCAATGATATTTGATATCGTCATCCATCCACCAACATAGAATAAAGGCTTTATAATCTCTTTTTTCAAAGAGATGTTATTTCGCAATGAAGGCATAATATGAAAACAGAACAGAAGATTTACTGCCCAGGCGATTGCCCTGCCTGCCGCTAAAACTGCCACGACGGGAAAAAGACTTTGAGAAAAGGGCAAAACTGCTAAGGGACCTAAAAAAGTGAGAATGCCCATGGGAATTCGAATAGCGTTAATAAACCCAAAACATTGGTATGCTTCCAAGATGCCTCGTAGCCCGGCAGTACTGATAACCACTGGAATCGAAATTGCCAGAAGATAAAAGGAATTAAGCGTTTCCTGTTGTAACGCATCGGGTATCTTCAATATTTTTTGGACAAGCAAAGGTGAAAGCATGCTTACAACCAGCGCCATAATCAATCCCAGAATCATCATGAGAAACATGGAGGTCCATATTATAGCATGTAGTTCATGCTGCCTGCCTGCTCCCAACTTCTCGGCCACCAGTTTGGTCAAGGCACGGCTGATTCCCAGGTCAAACAGGCTGAAATAACCGACAATTATCCATGCAAGGGTGAGAACTCCAAAGCGATCGGTTCCCAATTCCTTGATTAGTATAGGGATGGTGAAAATGGCCACAATTATAGGCGCACCCTGACCGATCAAGTTAAATATAGTATTGCGTGCAAGCAAGCGGCCGCTTGTTAGCTGGTTATTATCGTTATTTTCTCGATCTCTCATTTATGATTTATTACACTACTGACATTGTGTTTTCTTTCTCGCTCCTGCAGCATATTCCACAATAAATGCTATGAATATACCAAATACAAGACTACAGATACCTGCAATGGTTATAATCATAGCCTTCTTAGGCTTTACAGGATCTTTTGAAACAAATGGATCTTCTAAAAGTCGAACAGGTTTGTAATTTTGACGCTCCTGCTCAAGTCGATATTTTTCCATTTTTAACGCCACAGATTTTTGACTGATTTCATACGGGTCGAAACCTACAGGGAGCACTTTTGTGCTATTCATCCTTTTTTCAAGCTCTTTGATTTGGAGATCACTCTTTTTCTCTGCTTCTTTTAGACTTTTTATTCTCTCATCAATTTCGGATATTATTTTCTCGCAACTGTTCTTTACCTCACGTATGTTTATGATATACGTTATCATATCCTGTAGCGCTGACACTAAACTCTCACGATTGCGCGATTCAATGGTTATTTTAAACTTATCCTTTTCTCCTCTTATTTCACCAATTGCGGCATCAGTTATTTCATCCGTGTATTTCGGAAATATTGCTGCCTTTTTTTCATCATTAATCTTTCCGATTATTGATGATATATCCTTCCCTGTCGGCAGTTCTTTAACCGTTGATATATCATTCGGCATATACAATTTCACATATGTTTCCACCCGGTAAATTGGGGAAGCAGTGAAACAATAAATCGTCGCACCAAGAATAGATATCAGGAATATTGTAATAATGATTGTTTTTCTCTTTGCGATGACTTTCCACAAATCATAAAGATTTATTTCATCATCCTGGATTGTCTCGACATTACCGACCATAGGATCAACAATGTTTTTTTCTTCTTTAACACTCATATAATAAACCTTTCATATAAAACTGGAAAGTACTGCGTAATCTAAAAATCATTGCGGTCCAGACGAAGCAGTCTCAAAACCAACTAATTTTCAAGGAGATCTCCACGTCGTCTCACTCCTCGCGATGAGCCGTGGGTAATTGTACAAAGGTTTTCCTTTATTAGATACAGCTCCGCTCTCTGGATTACATGTCATAGTAATCAAATTGATAATCCCGGTAAATAGTACAATAGATAGTAACGTATATATTCATATACACAGTCAGGAAATAAAAAGTTTTTATAAATCCGCTAATCATATTAAAACACAACTACACTGTCACATTAAATAAATATCAGGAAAATACCATTACAAACCTGGTATCTCAAAAGCAGCATTACACGAGAAAGCACATTTTATAAATTAAAACCTTTGCACAACCGCATTACAACCTTCTTGTATCTTTCCTCTCTTGATACGAAATAATGTTATTTCAAGCATTTCTGGATTCCGGCCTGCGCCGGAATGACGTTAGGAGTACATTTTGCAAAGGTCTCTTAATTCCATGGAACATAACCGGGCCATCGCACGCACGGATACAATCAATGCCATCGTGGACTGGACCCGAATCGAGACTCTGCTTCTGTGAAGGTATCCCATCGGCAAAAGCCATGAAGGAAACGACGCCTATCCGCCCCTGATCCTCATGGCAGGCCTTCTGCTCCAGCAATGGTTCAAGATCGATCCCGACCCGGAATTGAAAACCCAGATCAATGACAGGATCTCCTTTGAGAAGTTTTTGGGACTTTCCTGCAATGAGCGTGCTCCCGATCATTCCACCTTTTCCCAGTTCCGGAGCAGGCTCTCCCTTGATACCATATGTCTGATCAATCATGTCATGCCAGTCCAAAACCAACATTATGCTAAGTTTTTTTGATATATTTGATAGCCAGAGTAATAACAGGTAATAAAAAATATTGAAAATGACAACTCAATGTTGTTCACGGCTACTCATGAACAATGGGAACTATTTTTTTTAAGGACATTATCCGTGTCCTGGGGGGTATACTCGGGGACAATTTTCTGTAGAATGCTTCTAATTGTGATTGAGTCATAACGATGGGCTGCATTATAGAGTCGCTGCAGCTCGGAATTCAGCGACTCCTGTGCTTCCAAAGCTTTCTTTAAACCATTAAAAAATCCGTCAGACCGAAGCACCATGATCTTATCATGTTCCGTCGGCACAATGCCTTCTCCCACCGTAATAAGCTCCTCGTATAATTTTTCCCCTTCGCGGAGACCCGTAAAGATGATCTTAATATCCTTCTCAGGATCTTTGCCCGAGAGCCTGATCAGGTCTCTTGCCATGTCTACAATCTTCACAGGCGTTCCCATCTTGAGAATAAAGATCTCACCACCCGCTCCCATGGCTCCCGCCTGAATAACTAACTGCACTGCTTCCGGTATGGTCATAAAATAGCGTTCCACATCAGGATGGGTCACCGTAACGGGGCCTCCCTGCTCTATCTGCCTCCGGAATAAGGGGATTACGGAGCCTGATGAACCAACCACATTGCCGAACCGCACGGCCATAAACCGCGTGCCCTCTCTCTGCTGTGATTGCATGATGAGCTCCGTGACACGTTTGCTCGCACCCATGACATTGGTGGGCCGCACCGCTTTATCGGTAGAAACCAACACGAACCGCTCAACGTGATATTCGGCGGCAAGCTCCATTACGACTTTGCTTCCGACAATATTGTTTTTGACCACCTCCCAGGGATTCTTTTCAAGAAGAGGGACATGTTTATAGGCCGCGGCGTGAAATACGATGTGCGGCCTGAATTCGTGAAATAGTGATTGCATGAGTGTTCTATCTTCCACACGGCCCAGTATGGCACGATAGTCATGATAATTAAGCTCATGATGAAGTTCCATCTGAATGTGAAAAAGGTTGGCTTCACTCGCGTCGAGCAGGATAATCTGGCGAGGATGAAACTTGATTGCCTGGCGGCACAGTTCCGATCCTATGGAACCGCCGCAGCCTGTGATCAATAACACACGCCCGCCTATGTAATTTTTTATGCCCGCCATGTCTATCAGAACCTGAGGACGGCCCAGTAAGTCCTCATATCTTACATCCCGCAGTGCTTTGAGAGATATGCGGCCGTCAATAATCTCTCCCATGCCGGGCAGTGTCTTGTACAATACATTACAGCTCTTGCATATATCGACAATATTCCGCATCTGTTCGCCACTGGCCGAAGGGATGGAGATGAGCACCTCTTCGATGTCTTTGTTTTCGACGATGTCAGGCAGATCCCCAACGGAACCCAGGACGGATATCCCATGGATAGAACGCCCCATCTTTTTCTGATCATCATCGATAAGGCCCACCACATCGTAGTGGAGCTGGTAATTGTCGAATATCTCCCGCAGCATCTTTTCACCGGCCGCGCCCGCCCCGATAATAAGCACACGCTTGCGGTGTTTCGGTTTAGAATCATACGTAAGATCCGCCTGCACGCGTTCTTTTCGCGCGAAATGAGAGCGAATGGCCATGCGGAGACCCCCCGCGAGAAGAAAGGTGAAACCCCCGTCCAGCATGAACACGGCGCGGGAGATGCCCTCAAAACGATAGATGATGAGGATTGCGGCCATCACCAGGAGCGTGGATAACATACAGACGTGAGTGAGACGCCAGAAGTCCCTGACGCTGGTGTAGCGCCACATGCCCCGGTAGAGGCCAAAGACGAAAAA
>JAFNGM010000072.1:0-12415 GCA_017885225.1 Syntrophaceae bacterium
AAAAAATTTCCCCGTGGGGAGCGTAAAGAGACGGCAGAATTTATGATCATAATGTGTTCTGGGCCATCTCCTGCACTTCCAGATAAAAAACATCCATTTCATACAGCGAAGGGAGAAACTGTCAGAGTCTTGATCATGAGCGGTGTGCGGCAGATCCGTGTGGAGTCTACCTCTTTATTGGAAATAAGAGATGCCGATGGAAAAGACATCCTGAACAAGTATCAAAGTGCGATCATTGAAATCGGAGAGGGTATGATAACACTGAACGGGACACAACTGTCCCACAACGGGCTGCTCATAATGACGGCGAAAAGTGACATGCTTAGTGTAAACGGCGCTCCATACAGAGGTAACCTCAAGATCCAGAAGCGTGCTGCCGGCGGTATGGATGTAATTAATATTCTGGATGTGGACGCCTATCTTTATGGTGTGGTGCCAAAGGAAATGTCCCCTCAATGGCATACGGAAGCCCTGAAGGCTCAGGCGATTGCTGCAAGAACATACGTTCTCTATCAAAAAGGGAAAAACAAGAACAAAGACTATGACGTCATCGCGTCAACCACATCCCAGGTGTATGGAGGAGCAGGGGCAGAAATGAAAGAGTCAAACCAGGCCGTGGATGAGACGAAAGGAATGGTTATTCTCTATAACGGTCAACTGGCGCTGACGTATTATCATGCAAACAGTGGTGGCATGACGGAAGACGCAAAAAGGGTATGGAATGCGGATATCCCCTATCTGAGGGCGGTTCAAGATGAGTATAGCATAAAAGCCCCTAATTCTTCATGGACGCTGTCCCTGAGTACCGACACAATCAGATCTTCTCTCAATCACAAAGGATTTGAGATCGGTTCAATTGCAAGGCTTGTCCCTGTCGACGTAAGCCCATCCGGCAGAATACAAAAGATCAAAATATTCCATGGCGGCGGGGAGTCTATCCTGAAGGGTACTGACTTCAGGATTAAAATAGATCCCGTTCTCATCAAGAGCACTCTTTTCACCATAGTAGGCGACGAAGAGAGAATCCATCTCGAAGGCAGGGGATACGGCCATGGTGTAGGTATGAGTCAATGGGGTGCATATATGATGGCCCGCGAAGGATATTCATATAATGATATCCTAAAGCATTACTATCGTGGCGTTGAGATAAGATGATATANNCCTGCAAATTAACACAGAAAGACCAAGTAATCTGAGTATTATGCCCATTTTTTTGGATTCAAGATAATATTCTCACAAACCGATATTAATCGGTATAAATAAGTGACATAATATCGTTATGTTGTTTGCCCGCGGCGTTTCATGCGACGATTGATCTTTGCCTCCACATGGTGATTATTGTAATTGCTGAGGCGGATCAGAGAGAAAGAAATGAAAACATGAAATTGGATGTAAAAAATGGTAGCATACAGGATCAACGTATTTAAAAATCGAGGTATGTATCAGAGGATGACGTGCAGGGCTTTCCGATGATTGGTTTATCAGTGGGCAGTTTCATACAATTGATTTCGATGGATCAACAAACATGCCTCGTGGAAGTGCATCACAAAGAAAACAGGCGGGGCGTTTTTTATTTTATTGAGGGCGATCTCTATAATGCTCAGTGTGGTGATCTTGAGGGTGAGGAAGCCGTGATGGAAATGATTTCCTGGGAAGAAGCCAGGATCAATATTAATACGAATGCAAATATGAATGGCGTTGCAAGGAAGATAGAAAAAGGTCTTTTGTCGCTATTGATGGAGAGTTCAAGGCGCAGGGATGAAGCAGAATGGGAAAAACGCCTTAAAGCGTCGGAAGAGATTGTGCAGGATAATGAAGAAGTATTTAAAGCCGTAAACGCACACAGCGATGAAACGACAACCCCGTCCAACAATTTTGAAATGAAGTTCAAAGAGTGCATTGAAGTATGTAAGAGAAATATGGGAGACGCCCTCCTTGCTGCGGTGATACTATCCATGTCCGATGGAAGCGCTTTGGCTGGGTTTCGTTCAAATTCAGGAACAGTGGACCTTTTTAATAGCATGACGGCTACTATTCGAAGTGTACTGGAAAATGGTTCATCTGAATCATTGGGGAGATATTATATTCTTGATCTTGAACATGACAAGGCGCTTTTTTCTTTTTCACATGACAAATATAAATGCCAGTGGGGAGTCCTATTTGACAGTGTTAAAGTAAAGCCGGGACTTTTCTTAAACGTGATTGTACCGAAAGTCATCAGGGTTTTTGAAGAGTCAATGACAATATCCAAGACCGGGATTGGTTCTGTCAGGAATCTATCCGATGATAAATGACAGACACAGTAAAAAGTTCCATAGGAAACGCGTATATACCCCAACCTCGCTGTCAGGAAAAGGAATCATCACATCAATTCCTCATTATCGGGAATGATTGCGTGGAGAATAAAGAATATGCAGTGAAACAAGCGGAATTATTATGATGCCGTGAAAGGATGGCGCTTAAAAAGATGCATTTAGCACTGGACGGGGAACAGCTTGACAAGATATATGATACACTGAAATCGACGCTCATCGATATCGGCGTAGAGACGGCGATGTTGCTTGATACGGCCGGTAACGTTATTACAACAGTTGATGATGGTGTAGACCGGCACGATATATATTCTTTGGCAGCGCTCGCTGCGGCGAACTTCAGCGCCATGCGCAGTATGGTGAAGATCGCGGGGGAAGAAGAGTTCTCGCTTCTATTTCATAAAGGGCAGAAGGAAAACATATATTTAAGTTCGGTCAGCGATGATTTTCTCTTATTTATTATTTTTAATAATGATATGACCCTGGGGCTTCTGAGGTTAAAAGTTGCGAAAGTTATTGGTGATTTGATAGGCATCTTGGTCGTTGATTCCTCCCAATAGCGCGAGAGTTCAGGATCATACCCCATAGACGGATTTCATAGAGGCGTCATAGTGAGGAGGAATACAATTTGGCATTTATTAATCTTAAAGATAAGTTGATACAGGCCAAAATAGTATATTACGGTCCCGGTAAATGTGGCAAAACTACCAATCTCGAGTATGTTTACAATAAGTGTCGGACACAGATAAATTCAAAAATGGTCACTATTAAGACACAAGGTGACCGCACACTTTTCTTTGATTTTTTCCCCTTTGATATCGGTAAAATAGAAGGGTATGATGTAAAGATACAATTATATACCGTACCCGGCCAAGTGAAGTATAATTCGACCAGAAGACTGGTTCTGAAAGGCGTTGATGGTATCGTATTTGTCGCAGATTCAGCTGAAAACCGCAGGAATGCGAATGTCGCTTCAATCAATAATTTGCAGGAAAACCTGACCCTCTATAAAAAAAACATCTTTGAAATACCCTTGGTCTTACAGTACAATAAGAGAGATCTTGCCAAACAGGGGATTCCTGTGTTGAATATATCAACGCTGGAGAAAGACCTTAATAAGGATTTGAGAGTGCCATCCTTTGAAGCAAGCGCGGTAGAAGGTGACAATGTGATCATGACTCTTAAAAAAATAATATCAGTAACGATGGCTTCTTTGGAAAAGGAATTGAAATAGGAGCGTAAAACATGGAGACAGATAAAGCATCCCCATTCATTCGTGGAATACAAAACCGTCTTGATGCAATTTTTGGGGAGGAGACAAAGAAACCTGTTCATGAAGAAGGTGCTGATCCCCTGATAGAAGCAGCAGCAGAATCCGGCAGTGCGGGAGTACGTAAAGATGCTGGTACGAAGGATGCTAAAATCGGTGACGCAAAGGGTCCGGATAAAACCCCGTTCATTCGAGGCGTAGAAAACCGTCTTGATGCAATCTTTGGCGAGTATGAAAAACAGCCTGATCATAAAGAAGGTGCTGATCCTCCGAAAGCAACAACCGTCGATACAAACATTCCCTATGTATCCAAAGGCGATGGTAAAAAGGATTTTAAAATTGATGAAAGTAGAGGCGTAACCGGAGAAATTACTGTCGATCGCAAAAAAGAGAGCAGCGTAAAGATCGTGGGGGATAAGGGCATGCCTGAACATACAAAAAAGTCTGACATTCGTGATCTTTCAGAACGTAAAAGCCTGAAAGAGAGTGCCTTGGAAACCACATTATCAGGTGAAAAAGATGACAAGGCTGAACGGTTTGAACAACTCTTTGGAGAATTAGTTACGTCCACTTCCATAATGTATTCACCCCTGAAAGACTTGAAAAGCACGGTTCTTTCAATCGAATGGGAAGTGACCGAGCAGATGATGGAGAAATTCGATAAAGAGGTGAGTAAATTAAGTGACCTGTTTCCAGAAGATAAAATTATTCTCGGATTTCTCAAGATACTTCGTTTTTTAGGGATGTATATAAAGGTAAAGGGTGTGGATGCGCATTATGTTTCTGTAAAACTACTCATGTCTGTTTACGATAATCTTGAAAAGGCATTATTGACCAAAGATATTTCTGATGCGCAAAAACATGAACTCTTGTGTGAGGAAGTTAAAAAATATTGGGATTGGGTCCACACGGTTGACCTCGCGGCAAAAGAAGATAAGGCGGAAAGAGAAGAAACGCATATAAGCGAGGAGCCTGCCATCGCATCCAAGAAGCAAAAGGAGTTGCTGAAGGATAAGGCCGTTCGTGCAGCCAGAGAAGCAGTACCTCCCGCAGGAGGGATGGAAATGACGCCGCACGAGGCGTTTGCATTCGCGTTGGAGGAGATAAAAAAAGTAATCAGCGCGGAATTTAGTGCACTGAGAGCTGAATTGAAACTGTGGAGACAGGATAAATAATTGATGATTACGATAGTCCTGCTGTGTGTGCGCTGTCGGGGTTTGCGCACTCTTCACATAGGGCATCGTAACGTAATTGAACATTGATCTCCACCGACGGAGCATTGTGTATGGTCATATTCTGTGACGAGTGCGGCGAGAGATATATTCTGGAAAAGAATGACATGAAAGAAAAAGTGATCATGTTCGAGTGCGAAATCTGCCATAATCTTGTAAAAGTCAGTGTCCCCGACTATGAAGTGAAGAATCAACCGGACGGGGGGATACCCAAGGATTGATTTGTAAAATCCGTGCGCATATTCAGGTGAACGAAATCTGCTGCGGTAAAGGATAGAACATGCCTTTTAAAAATGGATCTTTTGACTTGATTCGTGAAAAGCAGGAGTTGGACATTATTTTGTCAACTATTACCGGCATCGCGCTGTCTGTTGATATCGTGCGGGAAAAACCTTCCGCCATAAGAAAAGTACAAAAAAAGTTGCCGGGCGGAGAAGGCGTTGAACCGTTCGATTTGATTCGTGAGAAGGAGAAGATAGACGCGTTCTTGTCTGGGATAACAATGCCCCGCGCGGCTGATGAGGTGAGAGGAGAGACTGAGGGTCAGGCTTCAGGTGAGGTTTTGAAGGAACAGCAGCCGGCTGCGGCGCAGAAGGCTATAGTGTCATCGCATAGAGAACCGGAGAGCAAGGGCGCTGTTGATGAAGAGAAAGGCGTTGCCGATAAAATTCAAGAAGAAGGACTTACAGAAGCTGCGGATGCGAAAGAAAAGCAGACCATACTAAGAGATGAGAAGCCTGCGGAAAAGGAAACAGACGTTGCAGGAATAAAGGCAGAAAAGCCGCGTAAAGAGGATCGGCCTATAAAAGAAAAAACGGCGGTCGTAAAGAAAAGCAAAAAAAGTCTATGGGGCGCCCAGATACGTACAATAGGCCTTTTCGCAGTTTTTATTGTGATAACTCAGGCGTATTTATGGTTGCATCCCGATGCAGGGCTTCACACAATTGAATGGATGCGTACTCATATCCCCTTTGTTGATCAGCTCCTGGGGGAAGAAAAAGACGATAAAAATATTATCATAAATAAGATTGAATTGATAAATGTCAGGCAACGGCTTGTGCGGAATGAATCCTTGGGAACCCTTTTGATAATAGAAGGCGCCGCAGTAAATCAGGCTGATTTCGCCGTCGCGAAAGTTAAGGTTATGGGAGAGCTTTCGGATTCCCATGGAAAGCTGCTTGCTGCAAGAACATCCTACTGTGGGAATATACTCTCAGATGAAGCACTGGGGAGGCTTCAAGAAGAGGATATACGCACGCGGTCATCCATCTCCCCGGAAGACACAATCATACCGAAAGGGCAGATGCCGTTCATGATAGTATTCAAGTGGAGGCAGGCAGATGGTGCAAAAGCAACGGTGATGGCTGTAGGAGCTGAAAGGATTTCACCTTGAGACCTTTTGTATAAGGCCTCTCTCTGAGGGGGAATCCCACGGAGTTCCCTGTCAACTATTTTAAATTTGAAGATTTATAAACAATATTTTAGGTAGATTCTATAACTTATGTATGTCATGCAATGGTTGCTATTTTATACATGCCCTAAAAACCTGCCTCAAATCAGTAAGGCCTATTATTGTTTTTGAAATACCATCCTGAAGCAGTGTTCTCATCCCTTCATGAATGGCGTTTTCCCTTATTGTTTCAATAGATTCACGTTTGAGGATCAGTCTTTTGATGGTATCTGTATTGATGAGAAGTTCATGAATACCCATCCTGCCTTTGTACCCTGAATTACCGCAGGCATCGCAGCCTTTGGGTTGATAAAGTGTAAGATTATTTTGGTCAGGTACGTTCAATTTGTCGAACAATTTCTTTCCGTAGGCATTCACCATTTCTTTGTATTCTTCTGGCGAAGGGTGATACGCTTCTTTACACTTCTTGCATAGTGTCCTTACTAACCTTTGTGCGAGAATACCCAGGAGGGAATCGGAGAAGTTAAAGGCGTCAACCCCTATGTCAAGAAGCCTCGTAATTGTTTCCGGTGCGCTGTTCGTATGCAGAGTGCTGAAGACTAAATGCCCCGTCAGTGATGCTTCCACCGCAATTTTGGATGTTTCATAGTCCCTCATTTCACCGACCATGATAACATCTGGATCTGATCTAAGGAAGGCGCGCATGGCGGCCGCAAAATCGAATCCAATTTTAGGGTGTACTTGAACCTGTCTTAGTCCTCGCTGAGTGATTTCTACCGGATCCTCTGCCGTCCATATTTTCTTGTCCGGCATATTGATATGACGCAAGGCTGCATGCAGCATCGTTGTTTTTCCCGAGCCTGTAGGTCCGACCACAAGGATTATCCCATATGGTTTTTCACAGATCTTTAGCAATTCTTTATAATTTCTTTTGGTTAAACCCATGGCTTCCAGGGGTACTAATTTCCCCGATGTTAAAATCCGCATCACTACATCTTCGAGATTTTCAGTGGTGGGTACCGTGGCAACGCGAAGTTCAATGGTCTTTCCTTCCGGGCCCTTCGTTTTTATCTTCCCATCCTGAGGTGTCCTTCTGACAGTTATATCGAGATTGGACATGATTTTAATCCGGGAAATTAAGGCAGCTGAGTAACTGTAAGGTACAGTGAGATGGGTTATACATGCGCCATCAATCCTGTAACGGACGCCAACGCTCCCTGCTGTTGTGTCAGGTTCAATATGAATATCTGAAGCTCCTTTGGTATATGCTTCATTGATAATCTTATTTACAAGCTGTATGATCTCATTATCCGATTCTCTGATGAATGTTTCCTTTATGGCAGCTTTTGGGGCCATATGGAGTGACTCAGAGATAACCTTGCTTTCCAGTTCCCTGGCCAGTTGCTCCTGCTCATCAGTGGCTTCCCCATTCTCAACAAGTTTCATCATCTCTTCTTCTGATTCCTGAACGGCTGCCCCGCGATAAAATGAGGCTTCATGAGGGTCTTCATTTTCAGCTTCAGGCCATTCAGCAACATCTTCCCGGTATGAATGATTAATGAATTTAATAATGTCTTCCGGTAAGGCAACATCGTATTTCACTGCTTTTCTATTTAAAATACTCTCTATAGCATCCCGTTTCCTTTGGTTATGCGGATCATCAACAAGAATATGCAGGTAACCGTCAATTTCTTCAACGGGAATCCATAGGTTACGAAGGAGGAGCCTTTTTTCGAGGTTTGCGAATAGATAATCGGGAATTGATGCGTTACGATTGAACGTAATGAATCTGCATTGATAATATTCTTCGAGCGATTTGCGGATATTATCCTTGGCAATGTCGTATTTTTTTATCAAAATGGTTTCCAGCGGTTCTTTATTAGCGATCGCGTCGTTTTTTGCTTTTTCCAATTCCTCTTCGCTGATTAAACCCTGATGAATGAGGTATCCAAATTTCCCCCCTCTCCTTATTGTCGGCGCCTTTTTTTGGTGTTTATGAAACGCTTTACCCAGTGCTTCCGCAATATCATGAAGCATCACCGGTTCTTCCTCGGCAAATTCGATGGAAGGATCAGTCTTATTTATTATCTGAATGACACCCATTATATTGTTGTTGTAGAGAATGGGCGCAGCCATAACCTGTCTCGTACAAAAACCTGTTTTTATGTCTAAATCGGTATCGAAAGCCAGCTCCTTGTCAATGTTTTTCAGCTCATCTTTATCATACGCATCAGCTATGCTTATGGAGTTTCTGGTCGCGGCGACATAACCCGGTATGGTTCGTGTGTTGATGGGAACCCTCATTTCTTCTAATTTATTTCCGTCATAATAAAAAGTGAACATATCTTTTTTTGACCGGTCAACCGCATATATATTCACTGCTTCAACCCTGAAGAGATTTACAATATGATCTTTCGTGCCTCCGATCGCCTGTTGCATATTCTCCGAGGTATTGATTGAATCCGTGATATCCTGCAGTAACTCCTGTATGCGCTGAAATTCCTTTAGTTCGGCAATCTCGTCAAATTCATTCACATCATCCATATCTATCGCTCCCTTAACTTTGAAGCATAATACCACTCTATGGTTTTTTTCAGCCCATCCCGGAAGGCCGTCCTCGCACGGAAGCCGAATTCCTGAAGGGCTCTCGCGGTATCGAGCATTCTTCGTGGCTGCCCGTCAGGCATGTTTTCATCCCACATAATCTTTCCTTTAAATTGTGTCAGTTCGGCGATCAGATGGACAAGATCTCTTATTAAGATCTCAAAGCCTGCGCCAATATTGACAGGATCGCTTTTGTTATATGCCGCCGTTGCGAACATAATAGCTTCGGCGGCATCTTCCACATAGAGGAATTCTCGCGTCACCATCCCCGTACCCCAGACGACGATCTCTTTTTCATTATTGAGTTTCGCGTCGATGCATTTCTTGATCAACGCCGGAATAACATGGGAAGACTGGGGATCGAAATTGTCGCCGGGTCCATACAGATTCACGGGAAGGAGAAATATGGAATTAAATCCGTACTGCTGCCGATATGCCTGGGATTGCACCAGCATCATTTTTTTTGCGAGGCCGTAAGGCGCGTTTGTTTCTTCAGGATACCCATTCCAGATATCATCTTCTCTGAAGGGAACAGGGGTGAACTTCGGATACGCGCATATCGTTCCCACGGCGACGAATTTCTCAATGCGTCTCAGATATCCTTCGTGGATGAGCTGGGTGCCCATAATCAGGTTCGTGTAGAACAGGGTTGCGGGATTTTCTCTGTTATAGCCGATGCCGCCTACCCTCGCGGCCAGGTGAATGACAATGTCCGGTTTTTTATCGTCATACATCCGCCTTATGTCATCCAGACGTATGAGATCATAGTCTGAAGAATTAATGGCATCACAATGTGCGCATCCCTGTTCTTCGATCTTCTTCACCACATGCCGGCCCAGAAAGCCTTTCCCGCCGGTCACGACGATTTTTTTATCCTGTAACGGCATATTATCGCACTTCACAATTGCGGTATCCTGCATCCTTCAATGTTTTCTCTTTTTTTGCCATTTCCATGTCTGCTTCAATCATCATGTCAATCAACTGCTCAAAAGTTACCTTCGGCGTCCACCCAAGTTTCTTTTTTGCCTTCGTTGCATCTCCCAAAAGGATATCAACCTCCGTGGGCCGGAAATATTTTGGATCGATCGAGACATGTCTTTTGTAGTCAAGGCCGAGTTTTCCGAATACTATTTCCACAAATTCGCGAACGGAATGGGTTTCTCCCGTGGCAATCACATAATCGTCCGGTTCATCCTGCTGCATCATGAGCCACATGGCCTCAACGAAATCAGCGGCGAAGCCCCAATCCCGCTTCGCCTCCATGTTTCCCAGGAATAGTGTATTCTTGAGACCAAGTTTGATCTGGGTTGCCGCACGGGTAATTTTCCTGGTGACAAACGTCTCGCCACGTCGTGGAGATTCATGGTTGAAAAGAATGCCATTGCACGCGAAAATTTTATATGCATCCCGGTAATTTTTTACCATGTGGTAGGCATATACCTTCGCTGCTGCATAGGGGCTCTGGGGCTGAAAAGGTGTTATTTCATTCTGGGGAGGCGGGGCTGCCCCGAACATCTCGCTCGAGGACGCCTGGTAAAATTTCGTTTTCATACCGGTCTTGCGAATTGCTTCCAGGAGCCTCAGCGTGCCGAGGCCTGTAACGTCGCCCGTATATTCGGGCATATCGAAACTGACACGTACGTGGCTTTGAGCACCCAGGTGATAAATCTCATCAGGCCTGATCGCATGCAGAAGGTCCGTCAATTGCCCCGATACGGAGAGATCGCCGTAGTAAAGATAAATACGAGCATTGGGGTCATGATAATCCCTGTATA
The DNA here is from genome assembly GCA_017885225.1 of Syntrophaceae bacterium. Classification (GTDB taxonomy): domain Bacteria; phylum Desulfobacterota; class Syntrophia; order Syntrophales; family UBA2185; genus UBA2185. Next base: position 10,605 of record JAFNGM010000072.1, read on the forward strand.
AATGATCAATCCGATCCGTGTTGAACGTGCTTGCCCTGCGGATGAGACCATGCACTTCATACCCCTTGCAGAGCAACAGTTCCGCCAGGTAGGATCCATCCTGTCCCGTGATGCCGGTGATAAACGCTTTCTTCATACACTGCTCCTTAGATATTATAATACTCTCTGTACCATTTTACAAAGTGTTCTATGCCGTCCTTCAGCGATGTCGCCGGTTTGAAACCCACATCTTTCATGAGATCGTCAACATCGGCAAAGGTTTTCGGCACATCTCCCGGCTGCATGGGTAGTAAATTCATCTTTGCTTTCCTGCCTAATTGCGCCTCCAGTATCCGTATAAATTCAAAAAGCTCTGCGGGGTTGTTATTTCCAATATTATATATTTTATACGGGGCAAAGCTTGTGCCGGGATCCGGATGATTGCTATTCCAATATGCGTTTGGGTTCGGTATTTTATCCGCAACCCTGAAGATACCTTCGACGATATCATCGATGTAACTAAAATCACGGGACATTCTTCCTTCGTTAAAAACATCGATGGGTCGTTCTTCCAGTATGGCCTTTGTGAATAAAAAGAGTGCCATATCGGGCCTCCCCCAGGGGCCGTACACGGTGAAGAACCTTAGGCCTGTGCAGGGCAGGTTGTAGAGGTGCGCATAGGTGTGAGCCATCAGTTCATTAGCCTTTTTCGTCGCCGCATAGAGACTGACGGGATGATCCACATTGTGGTGTACGGAGAAAGGCATCTGTGTATTTGCTCCGTACACGGAACTCGATGAAGCGAAGACTAAATGCGTGATCTTCTGATGCCGGCAGCCCTCGAGTATATTGATAAATCCGGTAAGGTTGCTGTCTGCATAGGCATGGGGATTTACAAGGGAGTACCTGACACCCGCCTGTGCTGCCAGGTGCACAACTATTTCCGGCACTTCTTCTTTAAAGAGCGCCGACATGCGCTCCCTGTCGGCTATATTCGCTTTGACAAAGCGGAAATCCGCCTTTTTTTCCAGGAGGGCAAGCCGTGCTTTTTTCAGGCTTACATCATAGTAGTCGTTCAGATTGTCTACGCCGACTATGCTATTGCCGCTTTCCAGAAAGCGTCTTGATACATGAAAACCTATGAAGCCGGCGGCTCCGGTAATGAGGATTTTCTTCATTTGTTGTTACCTTTTGTGTTTAACGCTTCTCCAAATTCCCGTTTAAGCTTGGGAAAGAGAACAGCCCCCTTAAAGCTCACCGGTATCTTCGCGAACCTCACATAATCGGGCCTGCTGCCCTTGGACACTCTGCGGGATGCTCTGGCGATAAACTGCTCCTCCAGTGTTGACTGCATGGAGGCCGCTTCCCCGGTGAGTTCTATCGTCACGCAGCAGTTGTCCTCGTGTTCTGTTTCACTACATATTCCCACAACAGCGAGTTTGAACTGTTCGGGTTTCATGTTGAAATCCTCGATCAGAACACGGGAGAGGTCTGCCGCAACCTGTTCATACGAATAGTTGGCACCGCCGCGAATCAGAAGGGCAGAATCTCTTGTCATCCAGTAATAGTCGAGGAAGCCGTCTCTTCCGCGAAGGGCGAATCCGATATCGCGAAGACCAGTATACCATCCTTTTCGAAAGACCTCCCGCGATGCGTTACCCTGGCCCACATATCCGTTCATGACATTAGCGCCCTGGGTTACGATATAACCCGGTTCGCCGGTTTCACATGGTTCCATAAAACCGGATTTCCCCGGATCGATTTTTTTTACAATAGTAATTCTCGTGAAGGGGTAATGTTCTCTCCCGATGTAATACCCAACGGCTTTATCA
>JAFNGM010000072.1:12478-22296 GCA_017885225.1 Syntrophaceae bacterium
CGTCTTGTGCAGAGCTTCCCGCAGATTATCGCGTTCCAGGGGAAGCCGCGCTGTTGTTATGAGGTTCTCCAGAAAATCGATATGGCGGGGAACGACAGGGGCAATGAATACACCCTGCTTTGTGTGTGCAATTTCGGCCAGTATTTTCCAGTAGGGAGTAGAGTAACGCTGCACGAGGTGAACTCTGGATCCGATGCGCCTCATGCCCCAATCGGATAAGGCGGAAGAGTTCGTATGGTGCAGGGGATTCACCAGCAATAAGTCAAGCGTCGTTGACGCGGGCAGACGGAAATACTCTTCAAAGGTAAGCCGGTTTGCCAGGTAGCTTCTATGGGGAAGTTTAACTCCCTTGGGAAGCCCCGTGGTGCCTGCAGTGAAGATGATCATCTTTTCGTCGTCATAGTTTATCCGGGGAGATTTCCAGGTGAGCGCAGGCTTGGAGGCGTCAAGTAATTCAACGTTTAAAAAAAGCACATGGGGAAGGTCGGGTCTTAACTCATCTGCCCTTTTCGCGAAGCCCCGATCGATGAGCAATGCTTTTGCGCCGGTGACGCTCGCCTTGTACACAAGGCGTTCGCGATCATCGGCCTGCCAATTTATCGTTACGGGGACACACCCGGTCATAACGGCCGATAGTCTGAAGATGAGATCATAGGGACTGTTGTCGGAAAAGCCGTAAACAATCCGGTCACCCTTGGATAAGCCCTGTTCTGTGAGGTACGCTGCCCCCGTTGCCGCCAGATCCCAGAATTGACCTCTCGACAATACCTGCCTATCGATTCTGTCTCCTTCACATGTGTAAAAGGAGAGGAAGGGTTGTGCTCTGTCAGCAAACGCTGTCCGGTATTCATCAAGGGGATTATCATACCCGACAAGAGAGGTGATCGGCGCGCCAGTGCTCAGGGTGTGTAGTTTTTTTTCTCCCCGCACAGGCTTTGATATGGTGAGTGTATATGTATTCATGGAATCATTACTGAAAGTTATTTTAGGGGCGTGACTCTATAATAATTCTTTCCCCCTGTCAAAAGTCTTCACCAGTTTTTCAGTGTGAGGCGGCACGCGTCGAGGGTTTTTTCCATGTCTTCATCTGTGTGGGCAAACGAGAGGAAAGATGCTTCGAATTGGGACGGCGCCAGGCTGATTCCTCTCGCGAGTATACCCCGAAAGTAACGTCCATAGAGTTCTGTGTTGCTTTGGGCTGCAGACGAGAAATCAATAACTGCCTCAGAAGTAAAAAATATCGTAAACATGGACCCAGCTCGATTGGTACGAACAGGTATATCCCTCCCGTCGAACAGCAGCTGCAGTTCCTTGCACAGCAGGGATGTTCTGCGATCCAGGATTTCATACTCTCCAATATTTTTTTTCAGAATTTTAAGCGTCTCAATGCCCGCAGACATGGCAAGAGGGTTGCCCGAGAGCGTTCCTGCCTGATAGACCGATCCCGCCGGGGCCAGCTTCTCCATAATATCTTTCCTGCCCCCGAATGCGCCGACAGGAAGACCACCCCCGATAATCTTTCCCAGGCATGTAAGATCCGGTGATATTCCCGATATATTCTGGAACCCGCCATAGGTAAGCCTGAAGCCCGTGATCACCTCATCAAAGATGAGGAGTATTCCGTACCTGCGGGTTATATCCCGGAGCATTTTCAGAAATCCCTCTGTGGGGAGGACTACGCCCATGTTGCCTGCGACAGGTTCTACAATAATGCACGCAATCTCTTCCCCGTATGCATCCACGGCTGTTTTGACCGCCTCCGCATCGTTGAAGGGGAGCGTAATCGTCAATTCGGCCAGGGCTCGCGGAACACCGGGACTTCCGGGTATACCCAAAGTTGCAATGCCGGAGCCTGCCTTCGCCAGCAGTGAATCCGAATGTCCGTGGTAGCATCCCTCAAACTTAACGATCTTATCCCTGCCGGTGAACCCACGGGCAAGCCTGATGGCACTCATGGTCGCCTCCGTACCGGAACTGACCATCCTGACCATGTCTACGGAAGGGAAGGCCTCGACAATCATCTTCGCCATCTCTATTTCCAGTTCCGTGGGAGCGCCATAACTGGTTCCCCTTTCCGCTGCTGCCTGGATGGCGGCAACAACGGCGGGATGGCTGTGCCCCAGAATCATAGGTCCCCATGATGACACGTAATCGATATATTCCCGTCCCTCAACGTCATAAATTTTGGAACCGGAAGCCCTTTGTATGAAAACAGGTGTTGATGCGACAGATTTGAAAGCCCTTACGGGGCTGTTCACGCCGCCCGGTATATATTTGACCGCTTCTTCATACAGGGATTGAGAAAATTTATTTGACATCCGCACAATACTCCATACTGCTTTTTTTATACTCCTCCTCACTCGTGAGGATTTTAAAATCCTTGATTCCCGCTGCCATTGAGAGCTTTTTGAGGATGACCTCCTGATCACCCTCCCGGCAGTGCACCATTGAGAACAGTGTGTATTTTCCTGCAAACGGAGGAGTCCTCTCGTAGCAATGAGTGACCTCTCTGAATGAGGAGAGGGTGCGGCCCGCTGCGCCAATTTTTTCCTGCGGCGCCGCCCAGACTACCATGGCATTGCGGGTAAACCCTGCTCTTTGATGTCTCAAAATGGCGCCGAACTTTCGGACAATGCCTCTCTCTATCAAGCTGCCAATAATGGCAAGGACTTTTTCTTCCGACAAATCCGCCTGTTCGCCAATAGATTTGAAAGGTCTCTTTGCGAGAGGGATGTCGCTCTGAATGAGGTTTATGATTTTCTTTTCAATTCCGTGTAACATATATCTCTCATAGAGTTTTTTTGCTACTTATTCCATAGGCACGGAAGTCTTCGACCGCAGGGATTTCTTTTCTGATTGCATATGCTTCAGCTCCAGCCTCTTCTCCTTCGCCCGTCTCGATCGGCGCCGCTTTTGCCGCTTGATCTTCTCCCTTTGCTGCTTTTCCGCCTGAATGATGCCCTGTTGAATTCTCTCAATCCTGTCCAAAAGCAATCGCCTTGCCAGAAAGCGGTTCAGCGCCTGTGACCGTGACTGCTGACACTTCACGAAGAGTCCCGATGGCACGTGAACGAGGTGCACACAGGAAGAGGTTTTATTCACCTTCTGCCCGCCGGGGCCGGATGACCGGATGAATGTTTCCCTCAAATCATTTTCTGAAATTCCGAGCCGCTCCATGCGCTCGCTTAATGCCTTTTCCTTTTCCGGGGATATATTAAAGAGACTCATGGTTTTTACACAGAAAACTCGACCACATCCCCGTCCTTGAGGACATAATCCCTTTGCACCATCTGTCCGTCGCGGACCGATTTGCCCCACGCCTTGGCATATTTCAACTTATGTACAAAATCATTGTGGATCTTTCCGCCCAGATCCTCTAACGTGCTCCCTACAGGTATCACAAAGGGTGAATACTTGTCCGCTTCTTTCCCCGGCGGCTTCGTGTAAACCCTTATGATGCCTGAAAGTGCATAGAGCTTATCCAGAAACACCATAATATTCTGGAAGGAGCGGGTTGAAATACCCAGGCAGGGTAATTTTATCCCCGATAGTTCCATGAATATTTCCATAGTCTCTTTATCCTCAGGTTTGTCCATTTTGTTCACAACCACAAACATCTTCTTGATTTTGGGAGGTTTCTTCAAGTCTTCCGGGACAGGACATGCCTCGGAATAAATGCGGAAGGAGTGGAGGATGGCGAGGGTGTCCTCGAGCTGCTGCATGGGGTCGGCAGAGAGATCCAGCAGAATTACCACGATATCAGTCCGGCGGATCAAATCCATGAATTCCGGTTCAGTATAGTCTTTTGTGAGGGGTGGCGTGTCAATGAGCTGGAATTGGATATTACCGTATTGTGCCATTCCCGGCATAGGCTTATGGGTGGTATGGGGGAAATCAGCCACTTCCGGCGAAGCATTTGTCATTAATTTGACGAGGGAAGATTTGCCTGTGTTGGGAGGTCCGATCACCACAATCTGACCGGCCCCCTCTTTTTCGATGTCGTACGCCGTTTTCTGTCTGGCGGCCCCCTTTTTTTTCTGGGCCTGGTCTCTGAATTTTGAGATGCGCTCGCGCAGCATGGCCTTGAGCTTGTCCGTGCCCTTGTGCTTCGGCATGATGGCAAGCATCTCTTCCAGGGCTTCAACCTTGTCTTCCGGGGTCTTTGCTTCCCGGAACCGTTGTTCCGCCTCAAAATATTGTGGTGGCAAATTGGCCGGCATTACCGAATCTCTCCTTCGCACACAGAGACAGATTTGGAACCTTCCCTCGGAATATTTTCGCACAATGCAATGAAAGTCAAGTTGAATCCGGTCTTTGTCTTCGGAATTGATACCCTTTCATTTGTCTGGCCTGCAAAACATATTTCCATAAACATGCTTCCGCATTTGTCATCTCTTTGCGAAGCTTATTGGCAAAAAGTTGTAAGCGTTTGTTGTAGCCAAAGAAATTACTTTTATCGGCGTTCATGCCTCCCCCTGCCCCCTCCAAAGGGGGACAATCAAATGTCCAAACTCCATATTGTCACAGTTTACTGCGGAGAGCTTCAATTTATCAAGTTGAATTTATTCCCAAACGTGATAATCTAACAACAGAGACTCTTTTCCCATTGAGTTGCGAAAGGGGATTCGAGGGTCCAGGGATTCAAGGGTTTAAGTGTGGCCCCTTGAATCATGTTATGTCCATGACGCAGAGGCAGGTAAATGTTCAGCGCCCATCTGGTGAACGATCCCTTCGGTGACCCGGGGGTGTATATTGAATTTAAATACCGGCGGTCAGCGCTCATTTTTGATTTAGGAGACCTTCATAATCTGAGTCCGCGAAAGCTTCTCAAGATCGGGCACATCTTTGTTTCCCATACCCATATGGATCATTTTATCGGGTTTGATTATCTATTAAGGGTATGTTTAGGCCGTGACCATCATATTTCACTCTTTGGCCCTCCCGGTTTTCATCAGCAGGTCGAAAATAAACTTAACGCATACACCTGGAATCTTGTGGAAAATTACACGAACGATTTTGCCCTGCATGTCACGGAGGTTCATCCGGAGTGCAAAGTGACCAGGCATTACCGCTGCCGGACGGCATTTGCACCTGAAATTGAAGACACACATGAGGGGTTTGATGGTACTGTTGTAGAGGGCAGTCACTTTTCTGTGAAAGGTGCCTTCCTTGATCACAAAATTCCCTGCCTGGCATACAGGTTTGAAGAGAAAAGCCGCGTCAATATTAAGAAGAATATCATGCAGGAAATGGGGCTTCCCGTAGGTGTATGGTTGATGGACCTGAAGGATCGCATTCTCAGAAATGAGCCCGATGACACGCTCATACGGGTGAGCCGGAAAGAAGGGAGAGAGGAACCGGGAGAGAAGTTTATTCCTTTGGGTGAACTAAAGGCAACCATAGTGAAGATAACACCGGGACAAAAAATTACATATATCACTGACGTTATCTATAATGAAGAAAATGCCCGAAAAATTGTGCGGCTTGCTGAAGCTTCAGATTTGATGTTTATTGAGGCGACGTTTCTCAATGAGGATACCGAAAAAGCCGCCCAGAAGTATCACCTCACCGCCCTTCAGGCGGGAATGCTTGCACGCCTGGCAGGGGTAAAGAGGATTTCTCTGTTTCATTTTTCTCCAAAGTATAAGGGAGCAGGGGACCTTCTCGTCGAGGAGGCAATGAAGGCGTTTAACGGTTAGATTTTCTTGATTTGAAACCCTTCTAACTTAATGGCCACGGAACGTTGAAGAAGTTCTATAGTGATGACAAAGAGTTCTTTGCTATAATCGGTGCTGACGACAACCCCCTCGATATCTTTGAAAGGACCATCTATAATGAGGGCTGGTTCCCCGACTTTCGGATACTGAATTTGCTGAACTTCCACTTTAGACTGTACAATTTTCTGGATGGCTTCTATCTTGGCATCGGGAACCGCAATCGGATCCACCCCCCTCGGTTTGCCGAGAATTCGGACTACGCCGAATGTCTTGAGGACATCAAGCTTTGTCTGATTATCGAGCACGAGAAGTTCTACAAAGAGATATCCCGGAAATAAGGGAATCATGATCTTCTTGCGTCTGTCCGTCCGTTTACTCCACACTTCTATTTTGGGTAAAAAGGTATGGATCGACTTCTGGACGAGGCCGGCGCAAACCCTGTCTTCATGACGGCTTCGCGTATGAACTGCGTACCACGGCATGCCATGTTCCTTAAAAAAGTCTCCGTTTCCGCAATCCCATTTTATTGTCTCACTCGGGGATTGGGAGAAAAACCCTCGCCTTTAGGCCGAGACTTAAGTTGGATCTTTTGCGCCGCAAGGGTCCGAGGGGTCGAGGATTCCAGGGTTCGAGAGNNGATTGGGAGAAAAACCCTCGCCTTTGTACGAAGACTGTAGTTTAATCTTTTACGCTCCAAGGGGTTGAGGATTCCAGGATTCAAGAGTAATTCAAAATGTTCTCCCTTAAGAGCTTGACCCCTTGAACCCTGAAGCCACCGACTTTAGCCGATGGTAGTTACTTTTGTTGCTTGATGTATAATAAACGCGATTTTTTTTCAATGGTGAAATCCTCATGCTGCAATTAAAAATTACAGGCATCACTCTTCTGCTGGGCGAAGATGAAGGAATATTAAAGGAAAAGATCGCATCGCTTCTCAATATTCCCTGTGCAGATATTTTTTCGTTGGAGGTGGTGAGAAGATCAATTGATGCGAGGAGGAAAAGAGCACCGCGCTTCATCTATTCAGTAAAGGTGTCGGTGCCGTATAATATTGATCCGACCGGTAAAGAAACGGTGGAGATGGAAGTCCTGCCGGAGGAAAAAAAGTTGCCGCGCTCTCCGATAAAAGTGAAACCGGGAAAAAGGCCGGTTGTTGTAGGATGCGGTCCCGCAGGCCTCTTCGCAGCACTTTTGCTGTCCGAGAGAGGAATCCCTGTCCTACTCGTTGAAAGAGGCAGGAAAGTAACAGAGCGGCTCATCGACGTGCAGTCTTTCTGGGAGAAGGGTATCTTGAAGGCAGAAAGCCACGTCCATTTCGGCGAGGGGGGTGCGGGGACATTTTCCGACGGCAAGCTCACCAGCAGGGTGAAGAATCCCTTTACGGGATGGGTCAAGACAACGCTCGTCGACGCCGGCGCTCCTTCGGAGATTCTCAGCGACGGGAAACCCCACATAGGAACGGACAAATTGCGTGACGTGGTGGTCAATCTCCGGGAAAAGATGGTCAAATGCGGATCTGAGGTGCGATTTGAATCCAGGGTTACGGAGTTATTGATCCATCGGGGCAAAGCAGAGGGGATTGTTGTCAAGAACGGGGAGGAAATTAAAACGAATCATGTAATTCTGGCGACTGGCCAGAGTGCGGTGGATACCTATGGGATGTTGCACGAACACGGTGTGCATCTTGAACCGAAGCCTTTTGCCATGGGTCTCCGTGTCGAGCATCCCCAGGAGTTGATTGACGGCATTCAGTACGGGAAATGGCGCGGGTATCCTCACCTGCCGCCGGCAGACTATTTTCTCACGGCGAAGCTTCCGGACATGAACCGCTCCGTATACACGTTCTGCATGTGTCCCGGGGGATACATTATCGGATGCAGTGCGGAGGAAGGGGGAGTCATTACGAATGGGATGAGTCTTTACAAGAGAGATAATAGATACGCAAACAGTGCGGTGGTCGTGAATGTGCGTGTTGAAGATTTTCAGGATGCGTCCTTCCATCCTTTGAGCGGCTTCGCCTTTCGGCGGCGCTGGGAAGAAAAAGCCTTTGTGCGTGCCGGGAAAAATTATTGCGCCCCTGCCCAGCGGCTCGTTGATTTTTTGCGGGACAGAGAGGGTGACATACCAAATCCGACAAGCTTTTCTCCCGGTGTGAAACCGGCGCGTTTGCGCGACGTCCTTCCCCCGTATGTAGCCGACGCACTGCAGCGGGGAATTGTCGAATTTGATCGGAAAATGAGGGGCTTTATTACGGAGGACGCTACTCTCATTGGTGTGGAAACCAGGACCTCATCGCCGGTCAGGATAGTAAGGGGACCGGACGGTCAGAGTGTCTCTGTTGCGGGATTGTATCCCTGCGGTGAAGGGGCTGGCTACGCCGGGGGCATCATTAGTTCCGCCTTAGACGGGATTCGGATCGCGACGGTAATTATGTCGAAAAAATAAATTATACAAAAGGGCATGAATCATGCTAATAATCCTGGTGTCATAAATGATCAATACGATGCGGATATATGATAAACGACAAAAGAATCAGGTTCCTGTTTCGAGGTGTCCAGTATGGAAGATGAACAGAAGACAAAAGAACAACTCATCAATGATGTAGCGGCAATGCGCCTCAAAATTACTGAGCTGGAAAAATCACACAGCGGGCTTATCCACGCGGAAGAGGTCCTCTCGCAAAGTCTTGAAAAGTTACGCAAGGCGACAGATTTCATTATCAATATTCTGGCAGTAGCAGTAGAGATGAACGATCCCTATATTGCCGGGCATCATAAAAGAGTGACAGGCCTTGCCGCTGCTATGGCGGCACGGATGAACTTATCCGCACACATAATCAGCGGCATCCACATGGCAGGATTAATTCATGATATAGGAAAAATAACCGTGCCGTTCGATATACTCGGAAAACTCGGGCATCTCAGCGATGTGGAGTACGGGATCATAAAGAACCACCCGGAATTGGGGTATCAGATAGTGAAGGATATAGATTTTGACGGCCCTGTTGCGCTGATAGTCTATCAGCATCATGAACGTATGAACGGCACAGGCTATCCCCAGGGTTTGAAGGGAGAAGAAATTCTGCCGGAGGCGAGGATCCTGGCGGTAGCCGATGTGGTTGAAGCCATATGTACACATAGGCCTTACAGGCAGGCTCTCGGAATAGAGAGGGCATTGAGGGAAATTTCAGAACATCGAGGAGTTCTTTACGATCAGGAAGCGGTTGATGTGTGCATAAAGCTTTTTGAAGAGAAAAGTTTCAGCTTTAAACCTTGAATGAACTGATGGAGCAAGGACTTTCTCTACTGTATTATTTGTGCTGGATCCTTCCATCAAGGATGATATCGGCGCCTTTTCGCGAAACTTTTCTGTAGGTGACGCGGAGCGATTCATCGATGGTGTTGATGCCGAGGTCGCCCACCGCCTCAATCCCTTTCCCCACTATCTTCGGCGCAATGACGATTACTATCCTGTCAGTGAGATTCTCCTTCAACATGGATGTGATGAGAGTGGCGCCTCCCTCAACGAGGACCGAGGAGATACTTCTTTTTCCCAGTTCAGCAAAGAGCATCTTCAGATCGACGCGGTGATCCGTATCGTCTCCAATTTCGATTGTCTCAACACCCATATTCTTCAGCCGGGCAATTTTTTCCGGTCGCGCCTTCGCCGTCGTTGCGATGATGGTCTTCGCGCCGGTCTGATTTTTCAATACATTCGCTTCCATGGGTATACGTAGCGAGGAGTCGACGATGACCCTGATTGGATTCCTTCCCCTCATAAGGCGAACGGTCAGTTCCGGGTCATCCTGGATCAGCGTATTGACGCCGATGAGTACGGCATCGTGCGCACTTCGCAATCTGTGGGCGAACCTGAGGGATAAATCGGAACTGATCCACCGTGACTGTCCCGGGGCTGTGGCGATCCTCCCGTCAACGGTCTGGGCGAACTTGAGGGTGACAAAGGGAAGTCCTGTGTTAATAAAGGTGAAGAATCTCTCGTTCAATTGGGTGCATTCTTCTTTGAGAACGCCGACGGTCGTTTCAATGCCATGGCGCCTGAGGGAGTCGGCCCCCTTTCCGGAGACCAGCGGATTGGGATCGT
>JAFNGM010000073.1:0-9156 GCA_017885225.1 Syntrophaceae bacterium
TCTTGCGACGGAAATAACCCCCGCGCCCTGCCATGACAGCCCCTATCTTCCCCTGTGTGTGGCCGGCAGCTGTCATACCAAGGAACCTATTAAGAAGGTGTATGCCGATAAAGGGTACCTTTTCATACCTTTCGGGTCAGGTTCACGAGGTTGATCAAGAATGCACAGTTGACGCCCTGTTCCGGCAGATGGCCTTCAATGTGCTCCGGGGAACCAGGGTGGTAACACCGGCATAGGAAAGGGGGTGGTGTCACCGCACTATCAAGGGGCAGCATACGATGCCCTAAGAATGGCTGTTGAGGGAGGTAATATGGATTCATCATAAGCCTCATAATCGCTTCTGTGCCGATGCAATGAACGGAATCGCAATATAAAATCTCAAGAAATCGGTCATAAAACTGATCACCAGGAAAATTATCGGTTGTTCAAACCTCTCAGGATGTACTCCCAATTTCGGTATGATTGGTTTAAAACACTCTCTATGCATTTGGTAAGATATTTTTCTCCGTTTTAGACCTGAGTTATGAAGCTGACCAGTGACTGTTCAATGATATTCATCTTATTTATTACACTCCTTCTGCCGTGAGTCGTCATTTTAGAGCAGTCTACCAATCAAGTCACTGTCTGATCTTGTTAGACCAGTTCATCCTATCCTGGTTTTTTATTCAATCCATCGAGGTTCCATTTGTAGGGCATGAACATTAGTCCATGTTTTTTGGCAATTCCAAAACCTGATCCATAAAAATCAGACTCCTCAACATCAAGCTTAATGATACGCTCCAGACAGTCGTAAATGATACCGCCAGCGTTATCAAGCCAAAGAGAAAGATAATAGCGCGATGGCATAAGATAGAGAGAGTTAATTTCCACCTCAACGTACCCATCTCCTTCAGGCAGCATCGATATCTCGTGGCCCGAAAAAAGACTATCCACTGAAGTGAGCAATAAACCAAGGTCTGTATAGAATAGGATTGAAAAGGTAATATTATTATTTACTTGTTTTTCTGCATGATAGTACAGCCTGACAACGAGGCTGTCTCCACTTTGAATAACATCTGTAGGCCTTCTCTCCATGTTCAAAAGCTCAATCCCGGTATACTTTATCCATCCATTGCCGATGCGATTCTTAACTTCCCGCAAATCAAATCCTTTTTCGGGGACTCCTGCAAAAGTGGCCATGTAGTGCTTTATGACTTCTTTGGTGCTGCCATCCTCACGGATCCTTCCTTCATCAATCCATATGACCCGTGAACACAGATTTTCAACAGATGCCATCTGATGAGACACATAGATTATTGTCCTCCCTCCATCACGGAGATTACTTATCTTGTCGGTACATCTCCTCTGAAATCCCACATCCCCAACTGATAGAATCTCATCGACCAACAGAATATCCGTATCTAAATGGGCAGCAACAGCAAAACCCAATCGCAGCCTCATCCCCGAGGAATAGTGTTTGATAGGGGTGTCTATGAATCTTTCGACATCTGCAAATGCTATTATTTCATCGAGTTTTGAATTTATCTCTTTTTTAGTCATGCCAAGAATAGAGCCATTTAAATACACGTTCTCCAGCCCAGAAAGCTCGTCATGAAAACCTGTTCCCACTTCCAACAAGGATCCGATCTTGCCTTGCACCGCTATGCTTCCCGAAGTTGGGTAAATAATCTTTGAAAGAACCTTCAGGAGGGTGCTCTTGCCTGCTCCGTTACGTCCAATAATACCAACAATTTCTCCCTTCTGAACGGACATGGACACTTCTTTCAAGGCCCAGATGATGTTCTCATTTGCACGGCGTTTTCGTACAATATTTCTCACCATGTTAACCAGTGCTTCACGCAACATGTTCTGTGATCTATATTTTCCTATTTGGAACTTTTTCGATAGGTCTTTTACTACAATAGCATCGTGCATAAAGAAATGTCTCGCTTAGTGTTATAAAATATCAGCAAAATCACGTTCAGTATTTCTAAAGTAGATCAACCCAATCACTAGTAACAACAATGTAAATGCCAAAGAAATCGATAATTGCTGCCAATCCGCTTGGCGAGATGGTAGGATGGCAAATCGAAAGCCATCTATTATCGCCCACATAGGATTCAGGCTTGCTAAGCCTCGGTAGTTTTCAGGAATGATGCTTGTTGGATAAATAATCGGCGTTGCAAAGAACCATAACTGCATCGCGAAAGGTATGGTATGCCCTATGTCTCTGTACTTAACATTCAATGAAGACAGTATCAGTCCTACACCAAAGGACAGCAGAACGAGAACAATCGTAAGAAGAGGCCACAGTAGAATCTTCCAGCCCAGCTGTATGCCAAAATAGTGCATTAGTCCAAGAAGTACCAAGAAGGAAATGCCATAATCAAGCAAACCGCTCAATGTCGATGAAGCCACTAGGGCGATTCTCGGAAAGTATACCTTTGTGATCAAATGTGCATTACCGACCAGACTGTTTCCAGAACGGCCTATGGATGATGCGAAATAGCTCCATGGGACCAACGCGGCAAACGAGAAAACCGCGTATGGAACTCCATCGCTAGGCATCTTGGCCAACTCCCCAAATAACACCGTGAATACGATCATGGAACCAAATGGTTGGATAACTACCCATGTTGCACCGAGCACGGTTTGTTTGTAGCGTACTATGATGTCACGCCAAACTAAGAAATAGAATAACTCGCGATAGCTCCAAAGTTCCTCCAGCCATTCGATTATTTTCATCACTTACCCTATCATTCTTGCCATTTCTATGGATCAATTTCCCAAAGGTTGAAATCTTTTTCGACTCGATTCCAGATAATTACCAGATTATCTTTCGACAATAGAAAGCTTCTGCATATTTTCCAGGAGCGTTCGACTCAATTCCCCGTAACCGTAGCATCGACCAGAAGATATCCTCTGCAAACCATTTATTTTCATTATCTTCCTCCTCTACAAGCTGTTTCGGCTTCTTAATGTCATAATATTATTTATGCAAATGTTTCGGAACAAGGTGCAAGGATTAGGGTAAAAAGATTCAAGTGCGTAAGGGAAATTGTTTTATTGCGTCAACTATGTAGGCGATCTGTTCAGAAGTCAATTCCGGGAACATGGGGAGCGATAAGAATTCCAGGGCGCACCGCTCTGCAACTGGAAATCTTCCTTTATTGAGACCTAAAAAGGAATAAGCCTTCTGAAGATGAATGGGACCGGGATAGTGTATACCGCTTGAGATTCCCTGTTCTGAAAGATGGGCCATAAGTCTATCTCTCTCTTGCGCGCGAATGGCGTAAATATGATATACATGCTTCGCGTAAACTGCTGCGTGCGGCTTGATGATATCACTCAGTGGAGAAAGCAGTTCGTTGTATTCCTGTGCATGGTTTCTGCGTGCTTCATTCCACGCTGAAATGTATTTCAATTTCACACTGAGCACAGCTCCCTGAATTCCGTCCATCCGGGCATTCCAGCCGATCATGCCGTGATAGTATTTTTTGGCTTGGCCATGATCTCGAAAGACCCTCATTGTTTCGGCAAGGGTGGCGTTGTTTGTTACAACAGCCCCTGCCTCACCGTAGGCGCCTAAATTTTTTCCCGGGTAGAAGCTGAAACAGCCAGTGTTTCCCATGGAACCTGCCTTTCTGCCTTTGTATTCCGCACCATGGGCCTGGCAGGCATCTTCGATCACATACAGGTTGTGCTCTTTGGCGATTGCCAAAATTGGGTCCATATCCGCGGTTTGACCAAAAAGGTGTACAGGGATTATCGCCTTCGTGCTTGGTGTAATGGCTGCTTCTATTAAGGAGGGATTCATTGTATAGGTTTTTTCATCAACATCTACGAAGACAGGCTTGGCGCCGCAATATGTTATCGCTTCAGCGGTAGCGATAAATGTATTAGGCACTGTTATCACCTCATCGCCGGGGCCAACACCCAAGGCAATAAGGCTCAGCCAGAGTGCATCGGTGCCATTTCCAACGCCAATGGCGTGTTTGCAGTTACAGAATTTTGCGAACTCCTGTTCGAACTGGGCCACAAAAGGGCCGCCAGCAAAGGCGGTGCTTTCCATTACGGCAGTAAGGGCAGCGTGGATTTCATCTTTAATAGTGAGGTATTGGGCTTTGAGATCGAGAAAGGGAATGTTCATGGTATACTCCAAAAAATAATAGGATCAAAGATACAGGGTCAAGGGTTTAGGTTCAAGGTTCAAGGTAAAATCCCCCTGTGTCCCCCTTTTTCAAAGGGGGGATATCTGGATTCCCGCCTCCGCGGGAATGACAATGGAGGGCGGGAATGAGAAAGGAGGCTGGAATGATCAGATGGTGTTTATTGGATACGGCTCCGCCCTCTCGATTACATGGCCTCGAGGAAAATGAAGGAAATGGGTAAAAATGCTCACTCTAAGTTAGTGCCCTGTGCCGCGATTGATTACTTTCGTACCCTGCTGTGCGTCACGAAGGTATGAAAGTTTCAATTCCATTTAGTCTCCCTTTTATCAAGGGAGATTGAGAGGGATTTTGATGTGAAACCACCCCCTCCCCCCGCCAGCGGGGGACAGCCTCCCGGCCCCCTTTGTCAAAGGGGGTGATTAAAACTATTTTCGAATTAATCGCTAAATCGGTTCTCATGTTTCTAATGTAAGCAGTTGGATGTCCAATATTCCCCCGATAGCTTCGAATTGCTTGCCCAGTGTCAAGATCTGACAATCATTGTCCATCGCGATTACGGCGAGATAACAATCTATCAAGTTGACACATTTCCCATCTTTTTTCAGCTGATGCGAGAGGTGGCCGGCCTTGATCCAGGTCTCTTCATTCTGGTCGACGATGTTAAACGCCTCGACAAACCTTTCTATAATGGAAGTTTCCTTCTTTGACCGAGAGCTCTGGATCAGTTCGGCAATGACAACCCTCGGCACAAACACCTTGCTCTGCGATAAATATTCGTCAACTCGTTTCGAAAGCTCCCGTGAGCGGTTTTGAAAATATTCGATCCAGATGGAAGTATCGATTAAGACTTTTTTAGCCCTCATGACCTTTGATTTCTTCCTCGTTACGATCAAACTCCAGCTTGCCCTTCATTGCCATAATCTCTTCGATCTTTTTACGCTTTAAATACTCATTTATGGCAATCTTCACCGCCGCCGCTTTCGTTCTGGACCGCGTTTCTTTCAGCAGCCTGTCCAAAATACTCTTTTCAATCGTTACGGTTGATCTCATCGCACTAAATCACCAAATAATATGTGCAACTATATGCATATAATGTACCATGTATATCGTTCTTCCCGATCATCAATTAAATCTCGATGAATGCACAGCTCCATAATAATGTTGTTCCCCGTACGACGTATCCGTACCTTTGTTCGGGATCAACTCTTTTCTATCCTCCTGAGAAATTTGGCGGGATTGCCGGCAACGATCGTATGGGGAGGGACGTCTTTGGTGACGACGCTGCCGGCGCCGACGATTGCATGTTCGCCGATGGTAACGTTCGCGAGGATGGTGCATCCGGAACCGATGGAGGCGCCCCTCTTCACGCGAGTGGGTTCTACTTTCCAGTCTGCCTCGGTTTGCAGTGTGCCTTCCCGTGTTGTCGCCCGCGGGTAAGAGTCGTTGATGAAGGCGACATTATGGCCGACAAACACATCATCTTCGATGGTGACGCCTTCGCAGATGAAGGTGTGGCTCGAAATCTTGCAGTTCCTTCCGACCGTCGCGTTTTTCTGTATTTCGACGAAGGCGCCGATTTTCGTGTTGTCGCCGATTGCGCATCCGTAGAGGTTGATGAACTTGGAGAGCTTGACATTTTCTCCCAGCCTTACGTCATCGGCTATGCAGAGATAATTCACAGGTATACCATCTCCCCCTTGTTTTTGAGTGATTTGTTGCACGCTTCAAGGAGCCTCACCACCCGCATGCCCGCGGGGCCGTCATTAATAATCCGCCCCCCGTTGCTGATATAGTCGATGAATTTATCGACCATGAGCTTGAGCGCTTCGGTCTGCTCGACGCGCGGCGTCCAAATGTCACCGGAACGATAGGCAACCAGGAGATTATACTTGCCTTCCTTGGTTTTTACCTGGACGCCTTTATCGTAGATCTTGATTTTTTCGTCCGGCTCCAGGTCGTTCCAGACAATCATTTTCTTCTGTCCCCCGATCAAAGTGGTTCTCACTTTCACGGGAGAAAGCCAGTTCACGTTGATATGGGCGATGATATTTTTCGTGAAGTAAATTGTCAGGTAGGCAATATCCTCCAGCCCCCGGTCAAAATGTTCCGCCCCTGTTGCCACGACGGCCTGCGGTTTATCATTGATGACATACTCCATGATGGAAATATCGTGGGGAGCGAGATCCCACACGACGTTGATGTCGTGCTGGAAGAGGCCCAGGTTGACGCGGATGGAATCATAGTAAAAAATATCCCCGAGGACGTGGTCTTCCACGAGCTGCTTTATTTTTCTCACCGCTCCCGTGTAGAGGAATGTGTGATCAACCATGATTTTCAGGTTCTTCTTCTCGGCGAGTTCAATGAGTTTTTCGGCCTCCGCGCTTGTGTAAGTGAATGGCTTTTCCACGAAGACGTTTTTGCCTTCATTCAAAGCCTTTTTCGCGAGCTCGTAGTGGGTAAAGACGGGTGTCGCGATGGCCACCACATCGATATCAGGGTCTTTGATTAATTCGTTGCTGTCGGAAGTGACCTTGATATTAGGGTATGATTTCCGCACTTTATTCAGCGACTGCTGGTTTATGTCGCATACCATGAGCACCTCGGAACCTTCAGCAGCACTGAAGTTTCTTACGAGGTTTGGTCCCCAGTAACCATATCCGATGAGGCCTACACGAATCATTTGTAACTCCTAATTGTACTACCTAATATGTCATTTCGAAGGAGTGCAGCAACTGAGCAATCTTCCTGGATTCCGTGTCGCGCTTCGCTTGCACGGAATGACAAAAAAGTAATTATGACACAGTCTCTCATTCGGAATAACGTCACGATAACTTTAGTATGTTCCTTTCAGAAAAATTAAAGCTTCTAAATCCCCCAAACCCCCTTTACAAAAGGGGGGAATAAATAAGCAATTTGTCATGCCGGCGAAGGCCGGCATCCAGGATTTAATGCACTGGATACCGGCCTGCGCCGGTATGACATAAAAATTAATATGCTCCTTTGCCGGTCAATATCACCCAGGGCGTCTTGAGCAAAAGCTTGATATCGAGCAACAACGACCACTCGTTGATGTATTTCAGATCAAGACGCACCATTTCATCAAACGTAGTGCTGCTTCTCCCGGTAACCTGCCACAGCCCCGTGATCCCGGGTTTTACGGAGAGCAGTCTCCGCCTGTGCCAGATATCATAAAGTTCACATTCATAGGGAATGGGAGGCCGCGGCCCGACGAGCGACATATCACCCATGAGCACGTTGATGAATTGCGGCAATTCATCGAGGCTTGTTTTTCTCAAGAAATTGCCAATAGGAGTTATGCGCGGGTCGTTGCTCAATTTGAATACCCCGGGCACATTCCCATTATCCTCGCCCTCACTAATAAATTTTTTAATGTAATCTTTATGGCGATTGTGATCGCTGTTCGTATACATGGAGCGGAATTTCAGGAATGTAAACGTCTCGCCGTTTAATCCCATTCTCTCCTGCGTAAAGAACACAGGTCCTTCCGAGGTCAGTTTGACGGCGGCGGCAATGATTAAAAAAATAGGGGAAAAGACCAGAAGGGCAGCCGAGCTGCCTACAATGTCCATCAATTTCTTAAAGGATGAGGTTGCCTGCCTGGAAACAGTGGGTTTTGAGAGATCGGGATAAAGGGCAATATTAAAGAGGCTGCTTTTATCTATGGAGGTTCCATTTTCCTCGGGGAATACATGGAACGATATTTTGATCTTTTTCACCCATTCCGCATCGAGAGTGTCCGTAAGTTTGTTGTGAAGCTTACGGAATATTTTTTCTATGGAGTGTTCATCAACAGAGACCATTTCTGTGTATATGATGCCTATTATTGCATTCTGTTGGTACCATCCCCGAATATCCGTTTCTCTTGAACACGACAGGAGAATCGGTTTCATTGTTTCATAATAGTCGTTGCGCTGCTGGGTACGCAAACCTGACAGATCGAGAAGCATGAGGAGAAAGGGTTTTTTGGAACGTTCGGTTCTTTTCCTCTCAAGGCGGAGCATGTTGCGAAAGTGGGATGTGCTGTAAAATGTATGGTCACTCTCGGCTGTATTTTCTGTCGGCAATTTTGATGATTTATGAAGGAAGGTTGTTCTTTGTCTCCTTTTTAATCCAAAAGGATTCATAACGTCACCTGTGACATGAGTATTCAGTATTTTCCATTTGCTTACATGGTTTGAGATCTTTGAAAAATATCCATTGTGTCATTGCGAACGAAGTGAAGCAATCCAATTAGATTGCCGCGTCGCTGACGCTCCTCGCAATGACTACTTATTTTTTACCGGCCGCTATAAATGAATAATTTTTCAAAGATCTCGGTTAGAGCTTAGTTAATAAGTGACTGTGTATAATATGGAGTGTATTGTTTGTTATTCTAAAATATCTTTCAAGAGTAAAAGATTTTTACAAATAAAAGATTTTTACATCGAGACCTTTGAAAAATTGCATAAAACCAGCCGTTTTGTCATTCCTGCGAAAGCAGGAATCAAGTATTATGAAATATTACTCGGATTCCCGCCTCCGCGGGAATGACAAAGGAGGGCGGGAATAACAGGAAGGGTAGTTTTTCAAAGGTCTCACAACATCATCTATGGTGTTCTCTGGAATTTTTCTTTTGGTTTTTCAGAAGTGATATGATTTTACCACCCCAGGTTTGAGTTTGATTTTGCTTTGAGTAGTTATAGTTATAACCATAAAAGTAACGGTTAGTGCCAAAATATTGTGAATTAAGAGCAGCAGATTTAAACTCCAAATCATTCAACACAACGCCCAGAATTTTCTCTGATTTGAGTAATTTGATGGCCTGCTGTGCAGATTCCCTTGGTGTTTCGCCCGCCCTGATTACAAACAGAATGCCGTCAATTATGTTGTCAAGGACGTTTGGTTCTGTCGTGGCAAGAATCGGTGATGAGTCTAAAATGATATACCGGTCATCGTACCTGGATTTTAATTCATGTACTAACGATGCCATTCTTTTTGATCCGAT
>JAFNGM010000073.1:9179-16131 GCA_017885225.1 Syntrophaceae bacterium
AGCATGACTGTGCAATTCAATGGCGATACTGATAGCCAAGTTTATGGCTATGAGACTTTTCCCCTCCCCGCTGTAAGCACTCGTTACAAGGATCGTTTTCGGGTGATTTTGCTGAGTAGGTTTAAAAAGGTATGTTCTCAGTTTGCGAAACTGCTCAGCAACGATAGAACCGGGCTGAAAAAAAGAAACCAGTTTGGCATCTAATACAGTGTCATCAACCGCAGTTCTGGTTAAATCTTTCAAAGGTTCCTGCGTTCTCACCCTCTCTGCTTTCTGCAGTGCTTCATACATTTTACCCATAGTTGTTTAGCCTCAAAACAAGTTTATTTATTAATATTACCATTTTTTTTTGAAATGTAAAAATCTCCTCTTTAGAAACGAGACAGAACCTTCTAAATCCCTGATTACATCTTTAATAATTGATTTCCCAATGTGCTTTTGATCCATTGAAAATGCTGTTAGTAAAGCGTTGTCACAGACTATATTGATTACCCTGGGGATGCCTTTTGAGTATTTGTATATCGCTTTTATAGCTCCGTTATCAAATACAGAAAGATTCCGGGCGCCTGCTTTCTTCAGCCTGTGAAGGATATATTCTCCCGTGTCCGTAAAATTCAGGGCTGATAGATGATATCTGCTTGTAATCCTCTGTTTTAGTGCCCGAAATTTTGTGTCAGCCAAAGTCTCATTTAATTCCGGCTGTCCCAGGAAAATTACATGGAGCAATTTGTTTTTTACACTTTCCAAATTAGTGAGCAAACGCACCTCTTCAAGTAGTTTCGTATCAAGACTTTGTGCCTCATCGATGATTAAAAATACCCGCTCATTTTGAGCGAAGCAATTGAGAAGAAAATTGTGCAGCAATGCCATATTTTGTCCTCGTGACTTTACGCCGTTCGATCTTATTCCCAAATCTTCGCAGATATAATTGAGGAAGTCTTCCGGGTCCATGACGGGATTGAAAATGTGTGCGGTACGGACATTCTCCTCCATCTTATTTAACAGTGTATGTACAAGAGTTGTTTTCCCCGTACCAACTTCTCCGGTAATAACGACAAACAGTTTTCCTTCCTTGATTGCATATCTGAGGTGCGCGAAGGCTTCTTTGTACATCTCGCTGAAATATACAAACTTCGGATCGGGCGTTAAATTAAACGGCTTTTCTTTAAAGCCAAAAAAATTTTCGTACATGTCTAAATTGTCGCTACTCCGAAGATAGATTTAATCCCCCCCTTTTTTAAAGGGGGCAGGGGGGCTGTCCCCCGCTGGCGGGGGGAGGGGGTGGTTTCACATCAAAATCCCTCGAAATCTCCCTTCTACAAAAGGGAGACTGAATGAACCGGGAAGTTTCACCCTTCGTGAGACCCCTTCAGGGGCACAGGTTTTATTATGAATATCGTCCCTATCATTGACAGTGCCATGGCCTTTGAGGACGCCGTTGCCGGAACCAAAGCGCCCCGGGAGGTCATCGATTCTCTCTGCCTCGTGAACGTACAGCACCGGACCTTTGAGGGTCAGCTCCATCAGGGGCAACTTATCATTCACAGGGGTATAGCAAAAGATATCATTGAGATTTTTGAGCTCATCGAGCAGACGGAATTCCCCCTTGCGAGGGTCATCCCGCTTGTGAAATACAAGTGGTCCGATGACATGTCCATGGCAGACAACAACACATCGGCGTTCAATTACCGTGTCGTTATGGGAACGGAAAGGCTCTCACACCACGCGTATGGGAGGGCCGTCGATATCAATCCATGCCTGAACCCCGTCATATATGAGAACGGGCGAATCGATCCATCCGGCGCAACCTACATTCCGGAAAGGCCGGGAACATTGTACGCGTCCCATGCCCTGGTCAAAGAATTTATCGCACGGGGATGGCGCTGGGGAGGGAATTTCAGATCGTCCGTAGATTACCATCATTTCGACAAGCCTGCGTGAGCCTCACCACCATTATCCCGGTCATGGTNNGAGGCATGGAGAAGATGAGTTTCCCGATCGAGCCGGACGGCGATGCCGACATGCACAATATCCAATCCCTCGATATCTGTTGTGATGGCGATTATATCCCCCTCTTCAATGGCTATGTCATGCTGTGTGTACTCTTCTTTGGGAATATAACAGAACGACCTCTCAGAGATGTTTCTCTCTACGGCACGCATCTCTTCGTAGACTTTAGCACTGCTCACCATAGGATAGGCATCCCGATGCGATGTCATATAATGGATGTTCTTACGGAAAGACATCCCGCCTATCCTACCCGTCACATCTTTTACAATTCCCTTCTTTTCATTGTCAGAGAGCCAGTCCAAAAAGTAGTGAAGGCGTGAGGGATATTCATCTACTATGCCGTCGCGGTAACGGATTCGTTCCAGAAATACTGCATAATCCTCAAAGGTGCACTCCCCCTGTCCGATCATCCATGCCATGACCACGACATTTTCCACGAAGGTGAAACAATCAAACTCTCTTAAATTAATGACAAGGATCTCCCCGCCTTCCGTTTCGAGTGTGCTGCGTGCATAGGGAATCCCGAGAAAATACTTTCCCACGCTGATCATCAATCCTGCAACCGTGAGATCTTCTTTCCAATTCCGGCAGAGATACTCCATCACAGCATCATAAATCACGCGATCTTCAGACTCGTAACGTATTGCCCTTCCTCTATGCCGCATGAACCTCTCTCAGATTACTAACGAGATATATTTTTTCTCGTCATACGTGGAACCGGGATTGATGGAAACCAGGTGTTCCTTTTTTACCGTCTTCTGATCGTGAATGTGGCCTGAGATGTGATACCGCACTTTAGGATGCCTGAGGAGCATCTCCCCCAGCATGGCGCTTCCCATAAATGCATTGCAGAAATTCCATCCGGGAAATTCTTCCCGAGTGGTCAGCATTTCAATAAAGCCGATGTGATGGGTAACGACAATGATCAAATCCACTTCGGATTCAAGTGTTCTGATTTCGTCCTCTAACTTTTGTATCAGTTCATTGGTATAGTGACTGTCAGCCATCCCGAGTCTGACGAAACGGAGATCATTCCAGATAATGTGCCCCCTGAACATCTTTTTTTCGTACGACGATCGCGGGGGAAGCTCCATCGAGGCAAAGGAATAATCATACCATGAACAATTGCCCGCAAAGCCGATGCCATCGATAATTTCCGGCTTTTCATCAAGGATTTTAAATCCGCACTTCCTGATTCTCTCTTTCATGATTTCCAGGTGCCTGAAGGTGTCACCGTCCGTGCTCCAGTAATCATGGTTTCCGAAGACCATGAGTCTCACCGGCGCAATAGATCCGAAATGATGCAAACACTCCTCCAGCTTTGGCGAGCCGAGACTCACCGTATCACCCGCAATGACGAGCACGTCCGGCTTTTCACTTTCCATGCTTCTTATCACGCGATGGAATGCCTCGTGCTCCGACTGGCTTCGAATCAGGTCGTAATGGATATCACCCGTAGCGACAATTTTCATCGTTTTATACCATTAACCCAGATCCCTTTTCCCCTCATACCCCGTTCGATTTCCCTCCGATCCTCTTTGACCTTCAGGCTCTCCCGTTTATCGTAGAGTCTCTTACCTCGGCCAATCCCGATTTCCATCTTTACCATTCCACTCTTAAAGTATAACTTTAAAGGAATGAGGGCAAGCCCCTTCTCCCGTGACTTTCCATAAAGCCTTTTAATCTCCCCTTTGTGAAGAAGAAGTTTCCGGACGCGCAGCGGATTATGATTTTCCCGGTTGCCGTAAGAATAAGGACTGATGTGCATGTCATGAAGAAATACCTCCCCGTCCTGTACCAGGGCATAACTGTCCTTCAGATTCGCCTTCCCTTCCCGAAGTGCTTTCACTTCCGTACCCACCAGGACGATCCCTGCTTCATACGTGTCGTCTATGAAGTAGTTCAACCGGGCTGTCTTATTCTGGGCGATTATTTTTTCTCCTGATTGTTTTTTAGCCATATTTCTTCAGTCAAAACCTTCAAAAATCTGTTACGTCAATGAGGACAGGCGAGACGCCCGTCCTACCAATATATTCTGTATCATTCCATATGGGATATGCATGCTCGTCTGCCCAATCACTCACTCGTTACTTCATATCCCTCATGTTTTGCGGCAGATAATCCACCTTGACATGCCTCAATGCCTTATAAATGTTTTCCCGGATGTCTTTGTTGTCCTTTTCCAGTTCTTGCAAAAGTTTCTTTATGTATACCCTCTTTGAGGTTTTGCTCGTGGTACATTTATTTTCGATTGTCGGGAATTCACGCTCTTTCACGTATTTCTTTATCAGTTTCTCCTCTATATAGGCAAGGGGACGGATAATATGCATGCTTCCCTGGAAAATCTCCTGCTTGGGCATCATGGTGCAAATTTCCCTGCCGTAAAAGAGATTGATAAGGAGCGTCTCTATTATATCATCCTTATGGTGGGCAAGGGCAATCTTATTGCACTTCTTTTCATCCGCGATTTGGAAAATCCTTTTTCTTCTCAAGCGGGAACAGAGATAACAAGGGTTCTTGCGATTGTAATCACTGTGCGACAAAGGGCCGATATCTGTCTTTTCCATCACATAGGTATAGTTATTGACCTTCAGGTACGTTTCAAGCAGATCGTAGTCACTGTAAGACGGATCAAATCCCATATCAATATTCACCGCGAGAACGGAAAATTGGGGCACAAACACCATCGATGCCTTGAGAAGATCGAGAAGCGCCAGGCTGTCCGCGCCACCGGAAACACCCACGAGAACCCTGTCTCCTTCCTTGATCATGGCATAATCCATGATTGCCAGTTCGAGCCATTTTTTAAGGTGATGAAAAAGTCTTGTTCCTTTCTTCTCTGCCACAGGCACTGCATTCCTCTACTGTTTTCTCTTGATTTACACAAGTTTCGGTATTTAATCAAGTTCGTTGAGATATTTCCAATAACACCCTTGATATTTAATTAGAATTGGTATATTTATCACAAACATCCCACCTACAAAAAGGGAGGCCATATGACTGAAATAATCAATGTATATGCGAGGGAAATTCTGGATTCGAGAGGCAATCCCACCGTTGAGGCTGAAGTGACGATTTTTTCAGGAATTACCGGACGTGCTTCCGTTCCATCCGGTGCATCGACGGGAGAACACGAAATGCTCGAACTCCGTGATGGCGATAAAAAAAGGTACTTGGGCAAAGGCGTAGAGAAGGCAGTAAGCAACGTGATAAATAAAATCGGACCGGAAGTCATCGGCATGGACTGTCTGAGCCAAAGGGAAATCGATTACACAATGATCTCCCTGGACGGTACGGAAAACAAAGGCAACCTCGGCGCCAATGCCATTCTAAGTGTATCCCTGGCGTGCGCTAAGGCCGCCGCAGAGGCTTCCGAACTGCCTCTGTACAGGTACATCGGCGGTGTTGTCGCAAAGGATATTCCAGTTCCCATGATGAATATTATAAACGGCGGCCAGCATGCCGATAATAACGTTGATATCCAGGAATTCATGATTATGCCCGTCGGCGCAAAGAGCTTTAAAGAGGGACTCCGGATGTCGGCGGAAGTTTTTCATACTCTCAAGTCCGTACTGAAAAGCAAAGGCTACAACACCTCCGTGGGAGATGAGGGTGGGTTTGCGCCCAATTTAAAATCAAACGAAGAGGCCCTGGTTGTGATCATAGAGGCTATAGAAAAAGCGGGATATAAACCGGGAAAGGATCTCTGCATTGCCATTGACGCGGCGGCAAGCTCCTTTTTTGTAGACGGTAAATATGTTCTCTCGGCAGAAAAGAAACCCAGCAAGTCGGCCGCGGACATGGTTAAATTCTATCAGGACCTGGTAAAAAAATACCCCATCATCTCCATTGAAGACGGCCTGGCGGAAGACGACTGGGAAGGGTGGCAGCTGCTTACCAATGCCCTCGGCAACAAGGTGCAGATAGTGGGGGATGATCTCTTTGTGACAAACAAGAAAAGGCTGGAGAAGGGAATATCCCTCGGTGTTGCCAATTCCATCCTGATCAAGCTCAATCAGATCGGGACCCTGACCGAAACCCTTGANNTCCTGATCAAGCTCAATCAGATCGGAACTCTCACGGAAACCCTGGAGACCATTCAGAGAGCAAAAGAAGCAGGGTACACAACCGTTATCTCACACAGATCCGGAGAAACGGAAGATTCCTCGATGGCGGATATTGCGGTCGCGGCAAACTGCGGCCAGATTAAAAGCGGGTCATTATCGAGAAGCGAACGGCTGGCAAAATACAATCAGTTGTTAAGGATTGAAGAACAACTCGGCGACTGTGCCGTATACCCGGGGAAATCCGCGTTCTATAGTATCAAGAAAAAATAAAGGCGACGATTCACGGATACCTCTGCATTATTACCCGTGGCTTATCGTCCGCCTAAAGCTTTTTCAAATAGAAGCCGAGGTCTGCATCATAACTACCGGGAGGGCCGGAAAATTTACAGCCGACATATTGTCCTTCGACTTCAAGGACAATGGCCTTTTTCTTTATTGGGGCTGCAGTACGGTCATCCAACGCAAATTCTATCTTGATTTCCTCCCCAGGCACTAACGTGGTTGTCTTCATTGTCTTGAATCCACACCCTCCCATGGACAAATTTTTTACGACCATCTTCCCCCAGTCGCCCGAGTGAGAAGATCTGAAATAAAGCCCATCGAGGTTCGTTTCTTTCCTGTAGAATTTCCTGAATTCAATTTGCACTTCGTAAACATTAGTACAGGTGCAGTCAATTTTAACAGGACCTTTGTGCTCTTTATACTGCTGCGCGCTTTCCTTTCGCGCAGATCCGCACCTGGGACAGATGAAAGCCACTGTGCCGTCTGCAGCTACATATAATTTCTTAATGTCCGTTCCTGTCATGCTGCACCTCCTTGAGACTGCTTTTTATATTATACTACACTTAAACTATTGTATACATCTTTTTGACAGG
>JAFNGM010000074.1 GCA_017885225.1 Syntrophaceae bacterium
GACTTCCCTGCAGGGTGAGCAAAGCGTGAAGAAGGGTATCGGGGGAATAGGGTATAGGGAAAGAAGCGGAAACAATCGTAATCAATAAAGGGCCCCGTCCGGATGCGGACGGATCTTGCAAAAACCCCGACCTCATGCGGTCGGGGTTTTTGCATCTCGACATGATGCGGTATGTCTCTCGCGCTCCTTTCTTCCTGGAGTCAACAAGACACCAATCGTCACAAGCATGCTTCCTTTCAAACGAAATTCGCGTTCCTGCGCATCATGCACGGAGATCGCAGCCGGGCTTGCGGTTTGGAACACGAAGATCTTCCGGTCGAACGGCACTTGCATTTTTGTCCCATCCGCTGCTATTAATACATGTAGTATCCGTGCTTTTATGATGTACACTTAATAATTGTGTAAGTTCCGTAACAACGCCGCGGGTGCGTTTGTTCTTCCAACGAAATTCCCACGATTCCCGGGCCGAAAGAGTCCGGCAAAACGTCTGCCGGGAAGGGTGCCGGGCACAAAGGAGATGAAATGAAAATAAAGCTGCCGTCGTTGATTGTCATCATGTTCTTTCTCATTGTGGCTTCGTTGCTACAGGGGATTTTGACGGACCCTCGAGCCTCCGCGGCCTGGGCAGCGGAAAAAAAGCCGCGGGCGCCAGACACGCACTTTATCGCAACGCCGCATGATGTTGTCGAAATCATGATCCGGCTGGCCGAAGTCAAGAAAACAGATGTGCTTTACGACCTCGGCAGCGGCGACGGCCGCATCGTGATCTCAGCCTCGAAAAAAACCGGCTGCAGGGCCTACGGCTTTGATCTCGATGCCGGCCTGGTGGAATTGTCAAAAGCGAATGCCAGAAAGGAAAGGGTGGAATCGCTGGCAACATTCGAACAGAAGGATTTTTTTGACCTCGTCCTGAGCCACGTAACGGTCGTGACGCTCTACCTTTTTCCGGAGCTCAATGTGGCGCTGATCCCGAAGCTGGAGAAAATGAGGCCCGGTTCCCGGGTGGTGACGCATGATTACGGCATCGAGGGCATCGATCCGGACGTGACGGCCTACATCCATCGCAAGGACGGTAGGAGCTATAATATCTATCTTTACACCACGCCGTTTCGGCAGTCGTCCCTAACTGTCCTGCAGAAATGGTTCGGCAAGGATAAAAAGCAACAATGACACGATCTTCAAGGAGATTCCCCAATGATCAAGACATCTAAACTGCGCTACGCCATTTTGCTGCGTCTGGAAATTGTCAACCGGCCTGGCATGCTGGGAGGATTTATCCATGGCCTCGATAAGACCGCTTTGTGTTGACGGTAAGTAGTTTTATTCATTGATTCCTGCATCGGGGTGACATTGGAAAAACTGAAAGCTATTTTTTTACACACAGCTTCCTGTAAGAGAGCATCAAGTAATTTTGATGTATATACTCTATTTCAAACGATAATCGTTATTTTCAAGAAATAAAAAAAGCGGGATTCACCCGCCTTCTCTTTATCTTGTCTTTTGCTTTATTTCTCGAAGATTAATTCATCCTCAATCTTGATACAGCCAATGACACTCTGGGCGGCAGGGCAACGAGTGATATAATTCGAGAAGCACTCTTTAGCATCGGCCATCTTTTCCTCGGTCGCTTTCAGGTGATATTTTACACGGATGGTTGTAATCTTGAGGACTCCACTGACATTTTCAATGTCCCCTTCCACGTCGGTCCAATAAAGAGATTCAGGAGTAGGAATCTTTTTGCCGGCCATCACCGTGGCCAGTGTCCCCATCATTCACCCTGCTGTAGCGGCAACAATATGATCAAGCGTTGCTGCATGCTCTTTTTCCGGCTCAACCTTGTAGAATTTCATAATCCCACCGTGGACACCGTAATAGACCGGTTCCGAGAATCCTTCAATCATGGCTCTACGGGTCGGTCCTTTTTCCCTGACAATTTTAATTCGCGATGTATGAACAACTTCTCCCATACCAACCCTCCTTTGTCTTTTCCCTCATAATACTTGAACTGAAGGGTTATTACAACAAAATCTGAGGAAGGGTACCCTTACAGGCTGTCAGATTTAATTGACTGTTTTTGAAAAGCATGCAAGATTACAATCGTTAATAGTTGAAATACTGCGATTGTATTGGGAGAAACCGGTCGACTCGACTCAATGAATATCCAGGAGCGTTTTATGGTCATTGATTGTCACTATCATTTGGAAGAGCGGGTTTTCAACAAGGCTGTGCTGATCGAAGAGATGGACAGAGCGGGCATTGACAAGGTCGCACTCATGGGGTCAATGATCGCACCCTTCCATGAGCCTCCCAGATTTCTCCTGGAGATCCTTCAGTTCCTCCTGGAACACCGTCCCCTCAGGGGGATCGCGAAGCTGCTCGCGGCAAATTTTACGGAACAGGGCGATGTCAAGATTCTAGGCAAGCCTCATCACATTTTTCCCGATCCGGACAACAAGGCTGTCTTCGATGCGGTGAAGGAAAACCCTAACCGGTTCCTTGGCTGGGTCTTTGTAAACCCCAAGGGAAAGAACGACCCGATAGCAGAGCTTCAAAAGTAT
>JAFNGM010000075.1:0-5169 GCA_017885225.1 Syntrophaceae bacterium
GGCTCCGTAAAATGTCCTGTCAAAATAATCCTTCACCATGCCCGACATGTAGCCGAAATTTTCCGGCGTACCGATGGCCAGCCCGTCTGCTCCCAAAAGGTCGTCGAGGGTGGCATCAAAGGCTCTTTTCAGGACGGCTTCCGTATTTTCAATGCACCTGACTCCTTCCGTTACCGCGTATGCCATCTTTTCCGTGGTTCCTGACTGCGAATGATATATGATCAATATCCTGGTCATCGTGTTCGTATCTCCTTTTCTGATAGAGAGAAGGCATGAGAGCAAGGTATGCAACATTTTTTATTTTTACATCTACAATGCTTGACAATTTATCCCATTTCATTACAATACTGTTAAAAAATAGCAATAAAAATAATTCTTTATGGAGGTGAAAACATGCCAACTTATGAGTATCTCTGCGAAGCTTGTAAAAAAGAGTTTTCCTTGATACAGAGTTTCAGCGAACACGAGAAGGGCAAAGTTACATGCCCGAAATGTAAGAGCAAGAAGGTAAAACAGCTTATCTCCCTATTCACGGCCAAGACCAGCAGAAAAAGCTAATACCATCAGGCATATGAGATTCCATTCCTGGAAGCGAATTGATTATGTACCTGAGTCGGCCTTTGAAATGAGTGAACACCTGTTTTTTTCGTCGGATAGGGTCAACGATTTAGCGAGACAATCGCGATGATAAAAAAAGCTATTTACGCATTTTCCACACTATTCTTTTTTGCCGCATGGAGTGATTGTTGTGCCTTTCGATGTGGAAGCGGTTTCGTGAATGCCGGCGATTCCAAAACAAAAGTGCTTCTCGAGTGCGGCAAACCCACGTCAAAGGAGAAGGCCGGTTCTAAGAAAAAGAAAAAATCCTCCCACAAGGCCGAAAAAGAGCGAAATCAACGCCAGAAATCCACGCACACAACAGTAAGCGAAAAACCGAAGCCTTTGGAAAAGTGGTATTATAATTGTGGAGAGAACGATTTTATTTATGTTCTCACCTTCGAAGGGGGCATCCTGAAAAGCGAAGAGACAGGAGGTTACGGGAAAGGAAAATCTGATTGCCAGGGCCGCGAGATGGGCAGGAAGTAGACATGGAGTGGTACATATGGACGCAATTCTCTCCAGAAGAAGTATTCGTGAATACACGCGAGAACCTATATCGGAGAAGTTGGCGAAGGAGCTATTGGAAGCTGCCATGAGCGCCTGCGTCTCAATGTGCCATTAGGGAATTATTCCCCAAAGACAGGGGAATACTTCCTCACCTCAACAGTGTTATTCCTCCATGATATTGTAATAACGTGTTGTTATTACAAGGCAACTTAAATTTTCCCTGCTGTGGAACAGATTTTGCTATCTATGAGTACAATCTATGAGAAAGGAGGTGAAATGAATGAAGAAACTGATGGCGATTATTTTTTCTATTCTCTTTTTACTTTCAGTAACGGGAATGTGCTTCGCGCAGTCTGCTCCGGCAGCCACGGATAAGAAGGTTGAAGACAAGGCTGTTGATAAGAAGGTTGATAAGAAGGAGAAGAAGGCTGATAAGAAGAAGGCTGATAAGAAGAAGGATAAGAAGAAGGATAAGAAGAAGAAGGATAAGGCTCCGGAAGCGGAGAAGCCGGTAGAAAAAGCACCAGCACCGCCCGCAGCGAAGTAAGCTGCTTAATCTTAGTCCGGGTATAAGCAATCATTCAAAAGGGGCTCTGAGAAATCAGAAGCCCTTTTTGATTTTTTAATAGACACCGGACTTACTTTTTTAAAGACGCCTTCGCCTGTTCACGGACTGTTTGATATTTTTCCAGGAAAGAAGGTTTGTCTGAGTCCATAAGGACACCGATACTAACTTTATTTTCTCTCTCCTCATCTTTCATCTGTCGCGCTTTATCAATGGTAACCGCGTGCTCCTGAAACCATTTCATCATTTTAACGGGAGATTCCATGTTGTTTTTTCTCCCGAAATAGACGTGGCAGTTTGACAAAACCTCTATCACACTAAATCCATATTTCTGCGCGCCGCATGGATAAAATGGTTGCCTCCGATCGCCGTCGCATCACCGTCTCCCATAATGACAATAACATTC
This sequence comes from Syntrophaceae bacterium, assembly GCA_017885225.1. Classification (GTDB taxonomy): domain Bacteria; phylum Desulfobacterota; class Syntrophia; order Syntrophales; family UBA2185; genus UBA2185. Next base: position 2,079 of record JAFNGM010000075.1, read on the forward strand.
AGGGAGGGTTTCGCGAGCTTAATGCCCGTGGCGAATGTGAGCGCGCGTCCGTGGGTTGTGTGCAAGGTGTTGAAATCCGCGTATACCGTCATGCGGCCCGAGCATCCAATACCCGATACCAGCACAACGTCATCCTGTTTCAACCCTGATCGCTCTATGGCACGGATGAGTGAACCCAATACGATCCCGTTGCCGCAGCCCGGGCACCAGATGTGAGGAAATTTTTTGTCATGGCGTAAATATGTATGGGGTAATCCGGTTGTTTCTTCCGTCATGTGTCTCTCATTACATCTTTATGAGCCGGCCATAAATTTCTTCGGGTGTAATCAATTGGCCGTCGACGCGGTTGAGTGTAGTTACCCTCGTAGCTGTCTGACTTACCCGTCTCACTTCCCTGCTGATCTGCCCCATGTTCATTTCGGGTACCAGCACGGCCCGGCACTGCCGGAGCACATTGGAGGGGCCCTTCCGTCAAGGGAGTTTTTCTTTTCAGTTATGGAAGAATTCGTAACTATTGACTTGTTATTTTGGTCACTGTTCATATACAATAGCCGCGCAACTTTTTTTAGAATTTTGAAAGCAATCACAATGAAATAGCTCTTTGCGCGCTGCGAGGTCGACGAAATGAAAAGCCAAAAACCTGCGGAACAGGAGAAATCAACGGTTTCCGGCCGGCACGGTGTCGTGAAAGAACCGTGTTCACCAGTTGTCTATCGTACGATAGCCTTTAGTGACAACTTTGTCATTCCCATAAATCTGCTCAATACGCTGAAGTATGAGTATCTCCGCCGTGAGCTATGGGTGCCTCTGGAGCATCGTGGCGGGAGGATCACAGTGCTCGTCGATGATCCGGGTAATATCCTGAAGCGGGATATGATCGAAAACCTTTTCAAAACAAAGGCAATAGAGTACTGCGTGGCCTCAAAGGCTGATATCCTGAATTTTATCGACCACTTCTATGGCATTGACGATGCCGGCGAACTCCTCTCCTCAAATAAGATGACAGATGCTGCCGGAGAAGGGGAGGCGGTCAAGGAGGAGCAACTTGCTGTTGCCGAGGAGGATAGTAAGGTTATTGTCAATCTCGTCAATGATCTGATCCACGAGGCATATGTCCGGCGTGCTTCGGACATCCACATCGAGCCCGATATTAAAGACCGCGTCGTCAATGTGCGGTTCCGGATAGACGGTGAATGTATTCCCTATAAAACACTCCCCTACGAGTACCGGGCCCCTATTGTTTCCCGAGTTAAGATCATGTCAAACCTGGACATCACGGAACGAAGACTTCCCCAGGACGGGAAAATCAAATACAGCCGGCCGGGGGCAGAAGAGATGGAGCTGCGTGTGGCCACCCTCCCTACCCATGGATATGTGGAGGACGTGGTGCTTCGGATTCTGACGCGCGGGAAGATCATGGTTCTTGACGATCTCCAGATGGAAAAGGATACACGCGACCGCTTCAAAGCCATTATGAAGAAACCCTATGGGCTTATCCTGCTTGTGGGGCCGACGGGGTCAGGCAAGACCACCACTGCCCATGCTGCCCTTCACCTGATCAACAAGCCGAATATGAAGATCTGGACAGTGGAAGACCCCGTAGAAATTACCCAGCAGGGCATACGTCAGGTTCAGGCACACCATAAGATTGGCCTGGATTTCAATAGTGCCATGAGGGCCTTTCTGCGGGCCGACCCCGATGTGATTATGGTGGGGGAAATGCGGGACTATGAAACCGCCAAGATGGGTATAGAAGCATCCACAACAGGTCATCTGGTCTTGAGCACCCTGCATACCAACAACGCACCGGAAACAATCGTCAGGCTCCTCGATATAGGAATAGACCCGTTTGCCTTTGCCGATTCCCTGCTTTGTGTATTGGCCCAGCGGCTGGTGCGGTGTTTGTGCGAAGAATGCAAGGAGTCTTACCACCCGGCGAAAGAGGAGTTTGATGATCTGGTAGGTCACTATGGTGAAAAACCGTTCTCCGGCCTTAACATCACCTATAATGATGACTTTACACTGTATCGGGCGAAAGGGTGTCCGGAATGCAATAACACCGGCTACCGGGGAATGACCGGACTTTTTGAACTCCTTGTTGCGACAGATGCAATCAAACAGATGATCATAGGCCGGAAATCCATCGCCGCCATAAGGAAAAGTGCCATGACTGAGGGGATGCACACCTTGCTCCAGGGCGGCGTCATGAAAGTGCTAAGGGGGGAAACCGACTTTATCGAAGTCCTTAGTGTATGTATCCGCTAAGGCAATGAAGTCTTTATAACCTCCATATTGTAAGCGACATCCTGCTCTTGTTTAATATTCTTATCATGATGCAAAAAAACACCACCATCCTTGTCTTTTTTCTAACGTTTCTTATTTTCATTGACGGAACCGACCTTCATGCCGCCCAGCAGGGGCCGGATCAGTTCCGTCTTTATCTCAAGCAGGGGATTGAAAAAGCATTCAACCTCGAACCTTGGAGCGCAAATGCGTATCTGCAAAAAGCGGTGGAAATGGACCCGGAGAATCCTCTCGGCTATGCCTTTCTGGCATTGGTTCATTTATTTGCGTATGAGATGAGTTTTGAAGCGAAAGAACGGGAGTATTATCAGCAGAGCGTGCTCTATTATGTACAGGAAACACTTGCCAGGGGAGAAAACATAATCAAAAACAGTGTTCCACAAGGAGATGCGTACCTTTCCATGGCCCTTGCAAAGATTGTCAAAGTCCGCTGGGCGATCATGCGGAATGAATATCTCACTGTGGCAAAGGAAACCTCGAATATCTGGAATTACCTGGAAAAAGCCAAGGATAAGGCGCACAATTACGACATTTATTTTCCCATGGGACTGCTCCATTACCATATTGATCATCTCCCGGGTGTGAGCCGCATTCTTTCTTCCATGGTCATCACGCCGGGGGATCGCACCAGGGGGCTTCAGGAATTGGAATTGGCGGCGCAAAACGGTGATCTGCTCAAAGACGTAGCGCGGTCTGAGCTCGTTGCGGCGTATGCAAACTTTGAAAAACAGCCCGCAAAGGCTCTGCCCATTGTCCGTGAATTAAAGGGAAAGTTCCCCCGCAACTT
>JAFNGM010000075.1:5198-11724 GCA_017885225.1 Syntrophaceae bacterium
TTTTAATGGGAAGAATCTTTTTCAGCCGGATGGAATACGACAAAGCCGTTGAATATTGCAAAAAAACGCTGAGTGATACATCTCCGTATAATGCACGGGTAAGAGCAGGGGCTTTTGTGCGCCTTGGGATGATTCATGACGCTCGCAAAGAAAGGGAGCACGCCGAAGAATGCTATAATAATGCCTTGATGGTGGGAGGCGGGGAGGGCGCCGCCCAGGTAGAAGCGAGAAAATATCTGAAAATTCCCTATGTGCCCGAATCGAAACCCTGACCATGGGGAAATCCCGCTATCCTTGATTCTGTTCTTGAAAAATAACGTTTATGAATGCGGTTCGATGATTACTTTGAGGGATTCCCCTCCTTCCGTGACGAGCTGAAAACCTTCTCCAGCCTTTTCGAGAGGGAATCGATGGGTGATCATCTGCCGCACGGGGACACGACCTGCCCTGATGAGCGCTATGGCAATAGTTGCATCCAGGGGGCTATTGCCGTATGAGGGGATCAACTTTATCTCATTACGCCAGAACTCATTGAGAGGTACGGAGAGATCCACTCCCGGCTCCGTCGTTGCAAAGCACAGGACTGTTCCGCCGCGCTCCACCGATTTCAAGGCCTGGGCAAATGCAGCCAGTGCGCCGGCACAGACAATAACAAGATCGGCGAGCCTCCCCTTATTGATCTGCCGGACACATGCAGGGATATCTTCCGTGGCATGCAGAACCGCATCTGCCCCGAATTCCTTTGCCGCGTGCAGCCGGTATTCACTAATATCCGTCGCAATGATGCGCCCCGCCCCGAGGCTTCGGGCCATAAGCAAATGGAGCAGTCCGGAGATGCCGCTCCCCAGAATGAGTATGGATTGACCGGGTTGCAGATTTGCCACCCTCTGCCCGCGGACTACGCAGGCCAGGGGCTCGATAAAGACGCCTTCTTCATAGGACATCTCTTCCGGTAAAAGAAAGACACCACGATCCACATTGAGCCGCGGTACCCTGATGTATTCGGCAAAACCTCCGGGGTCATAGTTTGTGGTATGCAATGTTTCACAGGCGGTATGGTAACCTCTCTGACAGTAATGACAGATGTTGCAGGGAATGTGATGGGATACAAAAACCCTGTCGCCGATTTTATAGTGCAATACGTCTTCCCCTGTCTCGACAATCTCCCCCGCAATCTCATGGCCTAACACCAGTGGTGCTTTGCGGATACGGTACCACTCCATGACGTCGNNCGCTGCCGCAGATGCCGCTCGCCATAACCTTGACCAGCAATTCGTCGGGGCCGATCTTTGGCAGCGGCATCTCTTCCAGCCTCACATCCCTGTTACTGTAGTACATTGCCACGCGCATCGCTTACTCACTTCCGGTCGTCCTATGATACCCTTTCCTCATTACCGTTCCCAATGCTTCACGGCGTCTCACGCTTGAGACTGTGAAACAGCTCCCAGGCTTCTTTCGCGGTATAATTTTCATGGATGATAGATCGCAGGGCTCTTATCATGGCTACCGGGTGGGGATTCTGCCATACGTTTCTTCCCAAATTGATACCTACGGCACCCTTTTGCATGCCATCATACACGAATTCCATGACTTCCAGTTCCGTTTCACATTTCGGACCACCCGCCATCACTACTGGGACGGGACAGCCGCTTACTACCTTGTCGAAGTCCTTACACCAGTAGGTTTTTACGACCCGCGCTCCAAGTTCCGCAGCAATGCGGGAGCAGAGCGCCAGGTACCGGGTATCCCGCTTTTCCAGTTCCTTGCCGACTGCCGTAACCGCCATGACGGGGATGCCGAAACCCTCGCATTCGTTGACAAGATCCGAAAGGTTTGTCAAGGACTCACGCTCATAATCGCTGCCGACAAAGATGGAAATTCCTACGGCCGCAGCGTTGAGGCGGATTACTTCCTCTATGGACGTAGTAATGCTTTCATTTGCCAGGTCTTTGCCGACAACGCTGGTGCCNNTCGCAATAGGGAAGGAGGGGCGCGATGGTTTCTCCCGGTTTCTCCAAACAGGATGTCGGGCCCTGGAAATACCCGTGGTCTATAGGAAGGAAAAAACAATGGCCGTCAGCCTGAATAAGTTGTGACATGCGATTCTTCATTCCCCAATCCATTTTCAATTCCTCCTTTATCCAAGACATTTATCTTGACAAATATATTTTAATTATTGAATATTTTCAACACAAAGCTGCACACGTTTCGTACAAAAGGAGAGAAGAGAAGAAATCTTTTTGAGGAAAGGAATGGCTATGAAGATAAAACTGATCACCATTTCCATTATTCTTATATTGTGTCTCCCTTGTGTCTGTGTTTCGGAAACAACGGAAATTGTTTCGGAGGGTATTTATAACATGGGGGATGGGGAAACACCCATCATCGCAGAAGGAAAGGCATTGGAACAGGCGAAGAGAGTTGCCATCGAACAAGCGGGGACTTATGTGAAAAGTTACTCAAAGATGAAAAACTTTCAGATCGCAGAAGATGAGGTGCAGGTACTGGCATCGGGCATAATGGAAGTGACAGTGCTGGACAAGAAAAGGGCTGTGGCGGAAGATGCAATAAAATTCTGGGTGAAAATCAAAGCGCTCGTATACCCGGACAGGATGGAAGTCATGGCAGAAAGGATCAGGGATCAGGGTCTTGCTGAAGATTACAGTAAGATGAAGGATGCCTATGAGAAAAGCCAAAAGGAAATCGAGGAACTGAAGAAACAGCTTGCCGCAACGAAGGACGACGCGAACAGGAAGCAAATTGTGGCGAAAATTACGGAACAGGAAAAAACTTTTACCGTAGGACAACGGTTTGATGAAGGAATGCGGCTTGTGATGACAAACAACATGGATGAGGCGATTGCAACTTTTACAAAGGCCATTGCTGATGATCCGAATGATATCAAAGCATATACCCAGCGGGCAATCCTGTATGCAAAAAAAATGCAGATTGACAGGGCAATCGCCGATTTCAGCAAGGTCATCGAAATCAAACCGGATGAGGCCAGAGGATACGCCGGACGAGGAATCACATACAGCAGGATGGGCCGGCATAAGCAGGCCATCGCCGATCTCACCAGGGCGCTTGAACTGCGACCGGAAGCGCCCCCATTTGTCCTTGCCAGGGTTTATATCTCCCTTGGGCATTCCTATCGTGCCCTGGGGAACAGGCCCAAAGCGATTGCAAACTTTACGAAATCTTGTGAACGCGGCAATAAAAATGCCTGTAAACAGCTCACCTCAATGCAGGGAAATCGCCGCGGGGACATTCCGGCCCGCGTAAAAGAAAGAATGCGGTAAATTATTGTGTCTGTGGACGTGGCGATGACCCTTTTTCTCCTTACTTTTTTCCTTCTTTATGGCGGAATGCACCTTTATCTTTTTGCCAGAATAAGGGGGGCCTTCCATCTCAGTTCGGTGGGCGTTATAATCCTGATCATCTTCATGGTGATCATGGTACTCGCCCCCGTGCTCGTGCGCATGTTCGAACGGCATGGCTATGAAACGCTTGCCCGTGTCATGTCGTACACAGGCTATATATGGATGGGGATTATGCTCATATTCTTTACCATTTCCCTGCTTCTTGAGCTCTCCCGCCTCCTGATATACACAGGAGGACTTATTCTCCACAGGGATTTTTCATATTTGAAAGTACCTCCGCTCCACGCCTTTATACTGCCCCTCCTTATTTCTCTGGGTGTCAATGCATATGGCTATTTTGAGGCAAAGAATATCAGAATTGAGAACATAACAATCACGTCGGCTAAAATTCCCGAATCGTCAGGCAGAATCAGGATTGTGCAGGTATCGGATGTGCATATCGGGCTCATTGTGAGAAATGAGCGCCTGCGGCGAATGGTGGAGGAGATAAAAAAGTTGGAGCCCGACATCGTCGTGTCAACGGGGGATCTTGTGGACGGACAGCTCAATAATCTCGAGGGCCCTACGGCCCGGTTGCGTGAGATACACCCTCGTCTCGGCAAATTCGCCATCACGGGGAATCATGAGTTTTATGCCGGGCTTCGCCAGTCCGTCGATTTTATGCGGGATGCAGGTTTTGTCGTCCTCAGGGGCGAAGGTGTGAACGTGGCGGGAGAGATCAATATCGCAGGTGTTGATGATCCTGCGGGAGCGCGCTACGGCCTTCCCAGCGGGGTGTCGGAACACCGTATGCTGTCACTACTTTCCGGAAAATATTTCACTCTTCTTCTCAAACACCAGCCGGTTGTGAATGGCGCTGTGTCCGGTTTGTTTGATCTCCAGCTTTCCGGACACACCCACGGGGGGCAGATTTTCCCCTTCAATCTCGTGACGAGCCGCTTTTTCCAGTATCATAGAGGGTACTTCGATTTACCGAATCATTCATATTTGTACGTAAACAGGGGCGCCGGCACGTGGGGGCCGCCGATCCGCTTTTTATCACCGCCGGAAATTACGGTTATCGATCTCGTGCCTGAAAAAAATGCTCAATGAGCGTTACTTCTCGTGTGCAAGAAAACCGGGCCATAGGTAATAAAAACCGGTTTTCAGGCTGAAAGGTTCGAGGAGATCCATGCTGATAACTGAAACAGATACATCCTCAGACGCGACGCCGGCGACATTGTAGTAATTATCTTCAGGGAATTCTGCACGGCGATATACGATCACTCTCGCATCATCCGGAACTTTTGCCACCTTTTTTGACTCTTTCACGGCGTCGCTTAAATAGCCGATGGTGTCTACCAGTCCCAGTTTCAACGCATCATCAGCCAAAAAGATACGTCCCGTTGCTACATCCGTCAGTGCCCGCTGATCGAGATTCCGGTGTTTTTGGACTAAGCGTATAAATCGTTCTCCGAAATCATTCACCGCTTTTTGAAGAAGCTTTTGCTCTTCTTCGCTGCTTTCCCGGAAAGGTGATCCCATGTCCTTATTTTTTCCGAACTTCTTCACGTCCACACCCAGGCCGAGTTTATCCATCAAGCCGGTCACTCTGGGCTGAAGGAAAATAACGCCTACAGAGCCCGTGACCGATGTCGGGTGTGCCATGATTTTATCTGCGGGAAGAGACATGTAGTACGCGCCGGATGCGGCAATATCCATCATGGAAATAATTATTTTAGCACCCGTTTTCTCCTTAAATGACATTATTTCGTGGTAGAGAAGATCACTCGCGGTGATCGTGCCTCCGGGAGAGTTTATCTTCAGCAACACCGCCTTGATCTGCTTGTCTTTTTCTGCTTTATTCAGTTGCAACACAACCTGTTCGACCAGGCTCGGCGAGGTACGGAGGACACCTTTTTTGGGCATGTCTGAAATCAATCCCGTTACGGGGATCAGCAGGATCTTATCCTTCCCCACGCCTTCGAGCGTGAACTCCCTGAGAGGTTCCGGTGCTTCCCTGAAAAGCCTGACTTGCGGTCCTGAACATGCCGTAAGAGAAATCAACAGGATTATTATGGTAAGATAACGCGATCGCATAAGATACCCCTTTCTATATCTTGTCAAACATGGCCTGAAGTTCCTTAATCAAGGCGATCTCCATTTCGATGAAGCGGTCTTCGGTGAGGATGAATTCTACCTCGTAATACGTTTGGTATTCCACCGCACTTGTCACATGTTCGACGACCTGCGTAATGGCAATGTCCTTGAGGCCGCCATAATCCGTTGTGCGGGATATTTCCGTCTTGCGGAGGATGAGACGCATAGCCTTTTTTGCGTCTTCGATGGTCTTAATGATGATATCAATCCCCTCCAGCTTTTTCATGGCCCTGATAATTTTTTCGTCCCGTACTTTAATTCTCATAAATCCGCCTCATGTGATGAAATCATGGTGTAGTTCCTTAAGGTACAAGGGAGTGTAGTAAATATGTTGCTGAGTGTCAACAGAATTGAAGAGGATATGTGCCTCCACTTTTACCGGGGCACTGGATGAAATCATCAGACATGCAGATGCATAGTGTGCACAAATGAATAGTAGATTTAACGGAAAAGAGGAGGTAATATTGGAGATATAAATATAAAAAGGAGAGAGTATATGCGTAAAGCCAAAGATATAATGACAAAGGACGTGATCACCGTTGAGCCGGAGACGGAAGTTACTCACGCCGCGAAATTACTGCTTGAGCACCATGTCAATGGCCTTCCCGTGGTGGATAAAGAGGGACACTTGAAGGGAATTATTTGCCAGTCCGATCTGGTCGTACAGCAGAGGAAGATACCCCTGCCCTCGTTCTTCATCATGCTCGATAGTTTTGTTCCCCTGGCCTCTCCCAAAAATATTGAAAAAGAATTACAAAAAATGTCGGCACTGACCGTGAAAGAAGCAATGACCCCCAATCCAGTGACTATTGGTCCGGAAACCGACCTGGAAGACATCGCCACACTGATGGTGAAGCATACAATACACACTTTGCCTGTTGTGGAGCAAGGCAAGATCGTCGGTATAATTGGCAAGGAGGATATTTTGCGCACGCTTATATCCGGTGAGAAGATATAATACAAAGACTATTCAGAATTTCAAGAAAGCGTATAGGGGGAGGAGCGTA
>JAFNGM010000076.1 GCA_017885225.1 Syntrophaceae bacterium
AAAACTTTTGGCATAATCATTTTATTGGCTTTGGTTTTGCCTTTGACTGATTAGACAGAAAAAGGAAGAAATAAGTTCCCGAAAAAATGAAGGACAATTCCTATTCACAGACGCAGGCCTCCCCCTAATAGGGACATTCGCAGGCCCGCTCCGGCAGGAAGCCATACAATCACTACGAGAGGAATTGAGGGACTATGAAGAGAGAAGCATTCCAACTTCTATTTGAATAATGGCCGTTTTGTTCATGAATAATGTATGATGGAAACTACCTCGATTATCGTGAGTGTTTATCAATACCACAAATGGCGCCAGGCTCGTATATCGTAACATTTCGTCAAGATTTCTGAATATCTGCAGATTCACTTTCCCGTTGATTATAAGACCGTCAATTGTTTTTATTGATATCTCAACATACTCTTTATTATCAATATAACTATCCTGATTCGTATGTTTTACATCCCTCGGCGCAGCCCATACAATCAGATCCTTATTGATAAACAATTTGTCTTTTTTTGTGCCTGAATCATCGATCGTATTTTCCATCACTATAAAATAAATAGATGCATCGTTAAAGAGCTCGGACAACCTGTTCTTATCATAGAGTAACGCATCTCCATCCAGAATAGTCCCATCGCACGTCTCTATTGATACATATTCATAGTTTTTTTCCATTTTTACCTCCTTCGTGAATATACCGCATCTAAAAAACACATTGAACAGTCCCCGGTTTACGTGCAAATCTTACATCACCTTTATAATGTCGGGGGCGTGTCTCTCTGAGGCGGGGGGGATGCTCGTCGGATAACCAATGATTATGGGCGCTACAATACGGCAATTCCCGGGAACGCCGATTTCATCAAGCATTGTGCGTTCACGGATATGCATCCCCGATCCTATCCAGCAGGTGCCCAGTCCTCTTGAAGCAGCAGAGAACATGAAATACGCGGCGGTCAGCGCGCAGTCCGCATCGAGGAACGCTGCGTCTGCGGGGCCGATGAATAGAACAAGGCATGGTGCATTGTAAAATACATTAAAACGCTCGTCCCGGAAGCGCGATTCCAATTGTTTCATTGGTGATGCCGGGTTGTGAACAATGTCGGACAGTATGTTTTTTTTGCTCTCATCCGAAAGCCTTTTCATGACATCCCTGTTCTGAATAATGATAAAGCGGCACGGTTGAAAATTTCTTGCTGTGGGGGCAAGACATGTGTCTTGCAGTATTTCTTTGACAAGTGATACGGGCACATCCTTGTCTTGAAAGTCCCGAATGGAGCGCCTGTTGATTAATAATGTAGTGAAATCCATATTCGTCCTCCGTTTAAAAACTGCCCTGAATGCCTTCAGGTCTATCCTGTGGGTGGCAATGAGTCCGATTTATATGTGCTGGCCTTGTTTACAAATTATTATATCATAGTTACGCATTTGTGGACGATATTTTTTTGGCCAGAAAAAGTCAAACGAATGAGAAAACAGACATCAACTGATTTTCCTGCTCCCGTCTCTTCATTCCTTTAAATGTTCGCGCCGATGTGAAAACCTTCTTCCATTGCCTCTTTGATCATGCGGGGTTTGACACAATCTCCGATGGAATATACTTCGGAAACCTTCTCTGTAATCTTTTCAGAAAACGGGCTGCCCGGGACAAAGCCCACCGCAAGAACTACCGCGTCTCCTTTCATAAAGCCGCTCACACCTTTCTGGTTTACCTTCACGCCCTCTTCTGTAATCGCCTCCACAGCCGTGTTCGTTTCCATCCTGATACCCGCTTTTTTCAGTCTTGCCAGAAAGAAAGGCCTGTATGTGGGAGATACGTTGTCCGCCATACGGTGCAACATTTCCAACACAGTCACCCCTGTTACACCGGGCACATGCTCGATCAGATATTCCGCAGTCTCGCAGCCTACCATGCCACCTCCCACCACGAGGACACTGCCGCTTACGGTCCTGGCGCCGGTCAGCACATCATCAGCCGGGACGACATTTTTACCATCCACACCAGGGAAATTCGGAACAAACGGTGTCGCTCCGGTAGCCAGTATGAGGACATCCGGCTTCCCTGCCGCTATTATCTCAGGACTCACTTCACGATTAAGCATAATCTTGACCCCGGCCTTCCCTGTGCGGATGGCGAGGCTCTTTACGAGCGAGGCAATTTCATCCTTATGGGGCGGTATGGAAGCGATGACAAGCCTCCCCCCCAGCTGGTTCCCTCTCTCATAAAGAGTGACGCTGTGTCCTCTTAACGCCGCTGTCCTTGCGGCTTCCATGCCGCCCGGACCGCCACCGACCACAAATATCTTCTTCGATCTCTTTGCGGCCTCCATACCGTATTCGGATTCTTTTCCCGCACGAGGGTTGACCGTACACACGGTCGATACCGGTTTTCCCCATTCTTTATACGTTGTCAGTATTTCTGTAAGGCAATTGGAACAGGCCAGACAGGGAACGATCTCATCAGATCTTCCCTCTCTTGCCTTATTGGGAAACTCAGGATCGGCCAGCAGCGCCCGGGCCATACCGATCAGGTCCGCCTTACCATCGGCAAGTATCTTCTCCGCAATGATGGGGTCATTTATTCGATTGGCCGCGATGACGGGGATGTTGACCCAGCCTTTCACTTTTTCTGCGAGATGCACGAAGGCCCCTTTCGGGAGAGATGCCTGGACGGTGGGCACGGGAGACTCATGCCAGCCCGTATACACATTGATCATCTGGATGCCGGCCTGTTCCAGAATTCTTACTGCGTCCCTCGAATCTTCTACCGTATGACCGCCTTCCATCTGTTCGTCGACATTGAGGCGGCACCCGATGGGGAAATCATTGCCAACTTCCTTCCTTATACTTCCAATAATCTCAAGAATGATTCTCATCCTGTTTTCCAGGCTGCCGCCATATTCATCCGCCCGCGTGTTGCTGATGGGCGAGAGAAACCTGTTCAGCAGATACCCGCCTCCCACGAGCACCTCTACGGCATCAAAGCCTCCCTGTCTGGCTCTGCGGGCCGCCTCCCCATAGCACCGAACGATATGGATGATTTCCGCAACGGTAAGAGCTCTCGGCACTAAGCGCATCATCTGGTTCAATACCGGTGACGGGCCTACCACTTCAGGTATACTATCCTTGAGTATCACATGATACGAAGTGATGAGCTGCGCGGCAATCTTTGCCCCATTTTCGTGAATCCTGTCCGTCAATGCGCGTATACCCGGAATAAAACTGTCATTGTATGCGCCGGGCTCCATTGGCGATCCCGCCGGAACCGGGGAAAAAGGAACGATAATCAGTCCTGCTCCACCTTTCGCCCGTTCCGCATAAAAACGGATCAAACGATTTCCCACCGTCTCATCGGTCTCGCAGTATCCCGTAGTCAACGGCAACATGACAATCCTATTCCTGATTTCCATCGTACCTATTGTGGCCGGTCTCATGAGATGTGTGAACTGTTGCATCATTACCCTCCTCTCTCCCAATTAATACTATACCTTTTTCAAAAAAACCATTATTGTATTATTGGAATGTCCTGGAATATCCACCTCTGGAAGGAAACGTCACACATGCTCCTTCTCCTCTTCGGAGTGGATTTTCCGCATACCCGGTGATAATGAACTACCATCGGCTAAAGCCAATGGCTTTAGGGTTTAAGGATTCAGGGGGCCAAGTGACCAAGGGAGAATCTTTACTGCTCTCGAATCCTGGAATCCTCGGACNNAAGGAGGCCCTTATGAAACGATTTTTTTATATCGCCCTGTCTCTGCTGATGATTCCTTTCTTTCACGGCTGCGTCCAAGACACCACTGTCATACACGTAAAGCCGGACGGCAGCGGCACCATTGAAGAGACTACCCTCTTTTCCAACAGCATGCTCGAACTCATGGAATCATTTTCGGACAGCATGGCTGTTCCGGAAACACCGAAAGACGATCAGGCCAAGAAAGATACGGCGAAAAAGCAAACACGGGACGACCTCCTCGCAAAGATGGTGAAGGATGCCGAAATGCGTGCCGCCACATTCGGTAAGGCGGTAACATTCATATCAGCCAAACCAGTAAAGACGGAGAGCGGCAGCGGCTATGCTGCCCTGTATGCGTTTCAGGACATCAACCTGGTAAAAGTCAACCAGAATCCCAGCGACAAGGTGGATGGACAAAAAGCGGAAAAAAGTGAGTCGCCTCCCAGGGAGGAGTTTCTCCTGTTTCAGTTCACGAAGGGCTCGCCTGCCAAGCTTGTAATCTCATTCCCTTCGCAGAAAGATGTTGTCGGTGATACGTCAAGTCCCCCGGATACTCCCAAAGCCGATGAAAATTCCACACGCAAGGAAGAAGACGCTCAGGCGGCGGAAATGATGAAGAACCTTTTCCAGGACATGAAGGTAAAAATTTCGCTTCACTGCGAGGGAACTATTCTAAAAACAAACGCAACATACAGGGAGGATTCGACGGTCATTCTTATTGAGATGGATTTCGGCAAGATAATGAGTAATGCCGCACTGCTCAAGAAGCTGAACACGGTAAAACCACAATCCATGGAAGAAACGAAGGCATTATTAAAAAACGTCGAAGGCTTGAAAATTGAGACAAATAACCCTGTTACTATTGAATTTAAATAGCTTTTTCGCTATTTGTCGGGTATAGTACACATTACCCTGCCCAGCTTACGGTATATTCGATCATTCTGTCCGGTTTGTCGATCTGCGGTTCCTTGACCACCCATTTGCCTTTCAGGCCTCGTTCCTTCGCCGTGAGTTCGAAGTGACTCATGGCAATGCCCATGTCCACACGCTGTAAATCCGCTAACCGCAAG
>JAFNGM010000077.1:0-590 GCA_017885225.1 Syntrophaceae bacterium
ACCGGCAGTATCCGTCAACTGACTCCGGTCAAGGCAAACGGGGAAATCGACAAGAGCCGTAAAATCATCTTTTTCGGTCAGACACAATTGATCTCGCAGCATGGACCGCTGCCCATCCAGTTTTCTATCGACGCAAAAAATCTTCANNGTATGTAGAAAGTATGGTTGAAGAAGCAAAGAGGATACAACGTGAAGAGCAATCCCGCATTATCGTTCCCGGGTCGCTTTCCACAGACAGCAAGATCGTCCTGAAGTAACGTCCATTTAGAGAATATTGTTAATGTCGATGAAGACTTCTGAGTCACTATGCTTCTTCGTCGTCAAAAGGAGGCTTAAAAACAATGAAAACGGGAAAACGAAAGCTCCTTCTTAATTGGTGTGATGCTCACAGTGATCTGAAGCAGCTAGTTGAAAATGAGATGCTGGATAACAGAATGGAAATCGGCTATGAAAGTGGCTGGACATATGTAACATTCTTTCCTCAAGGAACTGACATCAAGGATATGTTATATGATGTCGACCATATCCAAAGATTGGCGAGAGAAAATGGTTACTACCTTCCCCGCGAAATAGTTGTGCAACACAATAAA
>JAFNGM010000077.1:608-9931 GCA_017885225.1 Syntrophaceae bacterium
TTTGATGATGCAAAGCGATACCCATCTCATGGATTCTACGGAAAGTTCGGAGGAATTTATGAACGACAGGAAAAAGGAAGGGTGTTGGCCGTCTATTCCAACAATGATGATGCATTGCTTGATATTTACGAATCCTTGGAGAAGATCGTTTCTGAGATTCGCGTGAAGGGGCTCCGATTCGAAATTCGCGTTTCCAATGGTCTCAGCGCCATACCGCGAATGCTGCATGGATTTGACGATCCCGAATACCGCCGCTCCGGAGCAAGTCACTGCCGAATCTCAGATCCCGATCAGTTTGCAGTTCTTCTGGATCAAGCACGGCAGGACTATGACAGGTATCGGCTTGTTGAAATGGTTGTGCCGAAAGAATGAAAATGAGATCCCTTACTCTCATACGAATAGTGCTTGCGCGGGCGCTGGATTTTATCGTGTATCAATTGTGTGGGAAATATTCTCTATGAGTTTTTCTTTGAGGTTTTGAGATTATTGGTACCATACCTGATGTAGTGAGAGTAATCTCTCAGCCAAAGTTCCATGATCTCTTTGAGCTCATGTAATGTTCTTCTATATCCGCCTGTTTCATCTTCTTCTATCATTTTGTTTAATAGAGCGAAAACATCCAGGATAAAATCCTTTGATCTGTCGCGGTACAAATAATTTCTGATTTCCGACATTTCGTTTTCTATTTCGATGAATCTCTCCTTTATATGCTGTAATTGTTCCCCCAATTCACCATACTCATTATGCAAGATGGAAAATCTCTTAATCATTTCTATTGCTTTATCGATATCCTGTGACACTTTGCCCTTCCTTTCACTTTTTATATAACGTTTTGAAAATACCACCATGAGTAAGGCTTGCTTATGAACCTGTCATTTGGGCCAGGTGATACCTGAGATTTTCTATCAAAGGGGCAAGGATATTGATGTAATCATCAGTCCACGGTGCGGACTCACTCAGGCCATCATCCTTTCCCAGTCTTATCCATCCCTTGTTTACCAGCGGCTGAAGTCGTTCGGAATTCCTTGCAAGGACGACACACCAGGTGGCATTCTGGTAATATTTCAGTTTGTCGCTCGTTACCGGTACATTTATGGCGCCGTGCAGGTTTAGGCCGGCAGAGGTGGATTTGATAACTGGCCGCAGTTCATAGTAACGGTTGGAAACGTGAAACAGAATGACACCGTTTTCCGCCAGCCTGTCGAGATATATTTTTATGGCCTCCCTCGTCAGGAGATGGGTGGGGATACCGTCACCGGTAAAGGCGTCCATGTGAATGATGTCGTAGTCGGTGCTCTCATGCGCCTCCTTTTGCATGGACAGGCGGCCATCACCGACAACCACGCTTATTTTTGCCTTTGAGTCATCGAGGTATGTGAACCACTGGCGGGCGATCTTTTCATTGTCAGGGTCTATTTCATAATAGCTGATAGCGTCATTCTGTTGTCCGTATGCCGCGACGGCGCCCGCGCCGAGTCCAAGGACAGCAATTTTCCTCGGCGCGGGAGTCGTTTGATAGACCTCGGCGATCCCTCCGCCAGGATAGAAATAAGAAACAGGGGTTTTTCGCAAGTCCGGATCCAGAAGCTGTGATCCATGAAGGGTCCTGCCATGCAGCAGTTTTCTCAGACCACCCGGCAGCCCTTCAACTGAAGGTTCGTCCTTAATGCGGTAAGTTCCGTAAAAGTTTCGATGTCGAAACTTTATGGGCTCCTGCCATGAAGCCCAGCTCTCCATGCCGATGAACGAAAACATAATTATTATAATTAGGATACGACTGCCCGCAGCCAGACGTGAGGTGTCTGGGCGATAGAGGGCAAAAGACTTGTCGCCGCACCACCAAAAGGACGCGCCGAGCAGTATGATCAGGAGAGGATATTCAAAGAGGCCTTTGAATAGAAAAGGGGCCAGAAGGCTGATGACGGCGCCGCCGATCCATCCTCCGAGTGCAATTATGAGATAAAAATTCGTGAGGAGGCCTGCGGGCGGACGGCGCTCGTAGAGGGTACCGTGGGCAACAAGACAGATCATGAAGAAGACCGTTAAATGTCCGATAATAGCCAGCCAGTGTGAAGGACCCCAAAGATAGAGGGCAAAAGCGGCAAGCAGAATTTCCGGCCACAGGATCTTTACATAACGGGGAACACCGCCGCCGGTGCGGAAAGTGACAATAAAGCTTCCTAGGTAGAGGGCGAGAGGCGCTACCCATGTCAGCGGGAACGATCCTACTTCAAGTGCAATAAAGTTGGTGATGGCAAGGAGGAACGCGGAAGGGAGACTGCTCAACAGCAGCCATCGCATATATGCCGTTGCGGTGATGGTTTCATAGGCAATGGCAACAATGTTTTCCGGGTTCATCGTTTTTTGTTCTTTTCCGGGACGGAGCAGAAACCAGGACGCTACCACGAGCATTCCGTATAGGATGTATGTTCCGGTCCACGCAAGACTCTGAATGCGTAATCCTACGAGGGGTTCAGCGATGAACGTATACCCCACGAGCGCAATGAGGGATCCCGCGTTGGAAGCCGCATAGAGTGGGTAAGGCTCGTAGTATTTTCCGGCGAAAGAACGGTGGAGCCACAGCTGGGCGACTACGGCTGTTGTCGAAAGGACAATAAAAGGCAGCGCTACCTGGAGCACGAGGCTTGAGAGGATATTGAAAAGTGGTGCGTGTGCATCCGGTTGCGCATGAATCGAGAGTGGCAGATTCATCAGGGGGATAACTAGGAGGAGCACGTGCCACCCCCCTATTTTCTTTGCGAAAAGGTGGGCGTAGAGGTATCCGATGAGGAGCATTGCCTGATAGAACATGAGACAGGTGAGCCACACATGAGCTGCGCCGCCGAAATAAGGGGTTAACAATCGTCCCACGAGCGGTTCCATCCCGAAAAGAAGGAGGGCACCGAAAAACACCATGCCGGTAAGTACCACTATAGACAATCTGTGACTGATGGTGTCCGTTGTTGAGAGAGCGTTCTCCATGTATAAATCCCGAAATGAGTCTCTTTTTCTCTCTCTCAAAGGGTGAGAGAGGAAAAGTTTAATGGGGCTTATTACCACATACAACAAGGAACAGCTATAGAAAATCGATGTATCATAATGACCATATATCTTTTTAAAACGTCCTCTTGTGATAATGAAAGGTATGAGGTATAGTGGCCGCACTTTGATGAAAAAGAATCTCTTAATAACCACTCTTTATGTCATTGTGAGGGTAAACATCAGCCCTGAGCGAAGTGACTGATACGTGATCTGNNACAGGAGGAAGAAATCATGGAGTTCCCACACTTGCAGAAACAGGACCCAGAAGTGTATGAACTGGTTAAACAGGAAGAGCGAAAGCAGCAATACAAACTATCAATGATCCCGTCTGAAAATTTTTCCAGTCCCGCCGTGCGGGAGGCGTTGGCGTCTGTATTTGTACATAAGTATGCGGAGGGGTATCCCCGTAAAAGATATTATGAAGGGAATCAGTTCGCAGACAATCTTGAGGAGCTCTGTCAGAAAAGAGCAAAGCAGGCATTTTCTCTTCCAGACGACTGGCATGTGAATGTGCAGCCGCTGGCGGGCGCGAATTCAAATCTGGCTGTATATAACGCGCTCCTTGAGCCGGGGGATACTATTTTGAGTATGTATTTGCCGGATGGCGGGCACTTGTCACATGGCTGGTCGTTTCCCGAACAGGATGAACAGGGGCTGGAGGGACAAGTGGAACAATCTATTTATCTGGGAGGAAAAAGAAAGATAAGCATCGTATCGAAAATTTTTAAGGTAGTGCAGTACAAAGTAGAGCGTGATACGAGGCTTTTTGATTATGATAAAATCAGGACTTTCGCCGGAGAGTATCGTCCAAAGATGATTATCTCCGGGGGTACGGCGTATCCACGTGAGATTAATTACGAAGCCCTCGCTGCTATTGCGAAGGACGTAGGAGCCTATTATCTTGCAGATATAGCTCATGAGGCTGGTCTCGTTGCGGCAGGTGCGAATAAATCACCCATCGGGAAAGCCGACGTTGTCACATTTACCACGCATAAGACTATCCGCGGTCCGCGCGGTGCCGTGATTTTATGCAGGAGTGATATCGCGGATAAAATTGATTTTGGCGTGTTCCCAGGCCTGCAAGGAGGGCCTTTTGAACATACTATTGCGGCGCTTGCCGTGTGTTTCAAAGAGGCATGTACGCCAGCATTTAGAGACTATGCATTTCAAGTAGTGAAAAATGCGCAACGACTGGCGCAAAGGCTCATGGAGAAAGGCTATGATGTTGTATCCGGCGGAACAGACAAACATCTTGTGCTTATCGATATGAGAAGCAAGAATCTCTCCGGCCGCAATCCTGCGAAAGCGCTGGATCAGGCAGGTATCATCATGAATCGTAACTCCGTTCCCAATGAAACGGGATCACCCATGAATCCCTCAGGACTGCGGATGGGTACACCTACCATTACAACCCGTGGCATGAAGGAACCGGAGATGGATCAAATAGCCGAGTGGGTTGACCGTGTTGTTCAACTCGTTGCGCCCTACTGTGAACGGAAACCTGCTGAATTTGAGGAGAAAATCAAGGGTATGCCTGAACTTCAGAGTATTGCGGCGGAAGTGGAAAGCCTTTGCCGGAAATATCCGCTGACTATGTAACCGGAAATGCATTTCGCGAACCCATCATTGAAGGAGGCTTGCGGAATGCACTCCCGGTTGTTCCCTCCGTGCCCGGTTCAAAGTATCGAAACCTGCGCCGTCGCGGGCATGAAATGCAGTATCTTTACTCCCGACTGTAGACAAGGCCCATCATCGCAAGCAAAATGATCGCGAGACCGAATCCCATATAAGGAAAGGTGATACTGTCAAGCTTTAATACACCATCACTGAAAAGCAGTGAGTTCGAGAAGTAACCGTAATAAAGTAAGAAACCGTAGTTGAGCACCAAAGCAACTCTCGCGTAACCAAACACTAATGCGAATGTCGTAAGGGATATGAGGGTAATTATTTGGGAAAGTGATATTGTTACTTCTGTTGTCAATAACGTTTCCATTTTTTTAATCTCCCTTAATTTTTAAAAAGTGCTTTGTGTTTCTCTGTATTCGCAATGTCCTTTTGGTGGGAATTTACATCAAAATGAGGCAAGAAACCGTGATTGGGGTCACAAAAGATTGATATTTATATGGGAGGGTGAAGAGCCTTTCAGCGAAGGCTGTAATCAGGGATGGAGACTAAGGTGCGAAACCTGCCGAATGTTCTCCCTGTAAGCTGGGATGAATGGTTCCACAGTATTCGTAATTATCAAAAAGGCGTTGCCTCTATGCATTGTAACGGCTAAAGAAAAAGATCCTCTATGCAGCATGGGGGATCTTTTTCCTTGTGGGCACGGGAAGCCATGTCCTATTCACTCTTATGATCTGTATGAAACGGCAAAAATACAACGTATACAGGTAATTGCCGTCGATAAGTATAAAGAATCAATAGTTAGTCCCTTCTGCCACGACCGCCTCTAGAGCCGCCACCGGGACTGGAAGGGTATGGCCTCGTCCCCCCTCTCTCTTTTTTCGGCCTGGCTTCACTGACGATAATTGTTTTTTCATCAAGCTGGCCACTATTGAATTTCTGAATGGCTTCTTTTGCTTCGTCTTCGGTGGCCATTTCTACAAAACCGAAGCCTTTGGAAAGACCGGTTAACCTGTCTTTTATAATACTTACAGACAGAACTTTACCTGCGGCGGAAAAATTTGCCCTTAGATCATCTTCTGTTACGTTACTGGATAGATTGCCTATATATAATTTTTTATTCATATCTATCTCCTTTCAGCCGGCTGTAAATAAAAATCTACAAACGAAAAGAGGCACCCCCGCTCAGGTTTTTACAGGAGTGCCTCTTGTTGTGCAAAATGCTCTCTTAGGCTGTCCTCACGTTCACAGCAGACGGTCCTTTGGGACTTTGCTGGACATCAAATTTAACGCGTTGGCCCTCAGATAGTGTCTTAAAGCCGCTGTCTTGAATGGCGCTGAAATGAACAAATACATCTCCACCTTCATCGTTGGCTATAAATCCGAAGCCTTTCTTCTCATTAAACCACTTAACGATTCCCTCTGACATTGTGCATCCTCCTTTCTTAGATTTTTCAAAAGTTGGATTACACGATGACAGAAAGAAGAACCCATCATAATTCTGGAGAATATGATGGTTAACCTTATACTTCAAATGCTTCTACCCAACTTTTATAATCCCCTATACTGCACATAACAAAAAAAAAGTATATGAGCTTAGGGGAAAATATATCTATAATGGCCCTTTTTTAAAGTCAAGTATTTTCTATAATATTTACCTTAATTCCATTACGACCTTCTGTCTTCTCTTTTTTGCCTTCCCCGCTCAGGAATCGCTTCGTTGATTTTCAATGACCTCCCCTTGAAATCCGAGCCGTTTAATGCCTTTTTTGCTTTTTCGGCTTCTGATTGAGAGGACATTTCTACAAATCCAAATCCTTTTCCCTCAACGATATTCACGCGCTGGACATTTCCATAGCTGGAAAAAAGTTCTTGAAGTTGATCAACTGTCACAGAGTAACCGAGGTTCCCGACGTAAAGCTTGCAACCTTGCATTCCACACCCACCCTTTCTTTTTTCCCCTTCTTCATTTTCAGATCTGACTTTATCATCTCCGCATCGCACGGAAATATTATTATGCAAAATGGATCAAATAATTTCCATGAGTTGGATCTCGAAAATCAGATCCTTCCCTGCCAGCGGATGGTTTCCATCAAATGTTACATTTGTGTCGGACATATCGACTACGGTGACCCCGATAATGTATCCGTCATTGCGGCGGAATCGCAGTACCTGGCCGATACTCGGTTGAAGATCTGATGGAAGCTGATCCCGGCCAAAAACCACAACCATTTCTTTATTATGCGGTCCATAGGCTTTGTCGGGAGTGATTCTGGCGGTTCTTGTTTCTCCCTTGGTCATTCCCACAACAGCCTCTTCAAACCCCGGAATAACCTGACAGCCACCGATCGTAAATTCCAAAGGATCACTATCCCGGGAGGAATCGAATACTGTACCATCATCAAACGATCCCTTGTAGTGTACCTTCACATTATCGCCTGTACTTGCCTGCTTCATTCATTAACGCCTTCCCATTTTTTTGATATGCCTTTGGACAGATTAAAAAACGGTCTCCCTGTTATGGGGATTCCTCGCCGTGGAGACGTTTCCCCTCAAATTCATATCAACCATTAAATATCAGGATGCCTTGATTGCTGCTTCTCCGGGGACCATTGCATCCGCGGTATCTTCCCAATTTTTGCCGTTCCATGAGAATGATGGGCAGATGAACGAAATGGACCAGATTTCTTTGGAAAAGAGGTATTCAGACAGGCTGGTCAATAATGAATTATATAGTTATTCATTCATTCGTACACTTACATGAATGAATTGAATGGTCAAGTACTTTAGTGTCCCGTTGGGCATACCGGTGGAAGAAGGCTTCACGGAACCCTGCCTTCCCTCTTGAAGTTTGCCATGATCAGATCAATCTTGGGTAACGCTTCCATGGCTGCTTTTTCGCCCTCAAGGATTGCTTCATGCCTTTTGGAAAAATCGGCTGATCCTATATGTCCCACACTGGGTTTGATTACCACATCCGCTCTGCCTATTTGTATCAGGGTCATTCTTCCGTACATGATATTCACAGATTGCAGTATGGTTTCGATGGTGCTCTTCGGTGGTGAGCTATCAAGGGTTGAGGAGATATCCACTGCGATGACCACATCGGCGCCATGTCTTCGCGCCGCATCGACAGCCAGAGGGCTCACCACACCCCCATCGACATATGTGTTATCTCCTATTTGCACAGGCCTGAATATGCCGGGGATAGAACAACTGGCCCGCACTGCCGTTCCCGTGTTGCCTGTACCGAAAATGACCTCTTCCCCTGTTTGTACATTTGTGGCAACCGCATGGAAAGGAATCCGCAGTTTTTCGATAGTGGTATTTTTCAATGCCCAGTTTACATAGCTTTCCAGTTTTTCTCCCTTGACAAAGCCGTTGTCGGGAATCGTCAGGTCCACAATATCTTCTCTTTGAAGTGAAAAAGACATCGTTTGCAGTTGATAGGCATCGTATCCATACGCATAGAGACTTCCTACAAAACTGCCGACGCTTGTACCTATGATCATATGAATCGGTATTTTGTTAAGTTCGAGAATCTTCAGGACGCCGATATGGGCAAAACCCTTGGATGCTCCTGCTCCAAGCACCAGCGCTATTTTTACAGGTTTGGGCGGTGGTGGTGTAACCGTGGGCTTGGGAACGCATGAAATGATGAGCGGGAGCAAGGCGATGAAAATGATACACACTACATAATGATTTATTTTTTTCAAAAAGTTGGAATAATGCATATTCTGCGGTGCCTCGAATGGTTTTTTGAGAGAATGTTCTTTTTCCGTAAAACGAGTATAGTAAAAGGAGTCTTTTGTCAAAAGAAAATACCTCCCTACATTGAAGAGGGCAGAGAGTAGGTCGTCAATGATTCGCACAGCGAAGGGGATTCAGTTCTTGACACAGAGAATGTGGTTTCTTACAGTACATCTAAGGCAGCCCTCTGCAAAGGACACATATCATGATGGGACACGATAAGGCATGCGGAATATGCGGTAACCCGCCTCTCTTTGCCACATGCTCACTGTGTGGGATGAAGACCTGTGAACAATGTACACGGTATGAATTGATGCATTCCGGGTGTTGCTTTATCTGGACGGCATACTACTGTTCAAATTGCGTCCGTAACGTGAGAAGCAATCAAAACGGCTCGCTGAGCGGATCGGAAACGTGAGATAATTATTTCGCCGTGAGGCCGACCACCCTATAATTAAATTCATAGCTCAGTGCGCCACTCCAGTCTTCCTGGAAAACATTTTTATAGCGTGTACCGTCTACGGGTCCGATGGGTTTTCCATAGGTATAAAACCAGTTGACGATGGGTCCTCCTGTGAAACCCAAGGCTATCCAGTAAGAGCCTGGCATAAGAATAGGATTGTCACGGCTGAAGTCGAAGTCCGCCCACCTGTACCCCGGTTTAAGAGAGAGCTGATCCAGGTTTATAAAATCACTGGTGCTTATGGGTTTTCCCGGTTTCCCCTCGTTATCTTCAAAGATATCCACCCAGAGTGAACCATCGCCACCGAATCTGTGGAGTGCCAATCCAATCTTCTGGAGCTTGACCGGTTTTTTTAACACAACAACCTGGGCATACTGGGTAAGGTTGGTTGTCACATATTCGGCGGTCTCCACGAGAAAGTTCCTGGACATCTCAAACTGATTTA
>JAFNGM010000077.1:9946-16215 GCA_017885225.1 Syntrophaceae bacterium
TCCTTTTTCTGTTCTTCTGATATTACCGGAGGAGGAGGTGGTGGTGGAAGTACTTCGATCTGCTTAAACTCTGCCTTTACGAGAGGGGAAAGGAGGAGGTTTTTAGGGCCGTAGGTCTGCCGGGTTCCCTTAATGTTAATCTGGTCGCTGTTATAATTGCCGGCGATTACCTCCTGAAGTTTTGGCTTTTGGGCATCCCTAAGTTGCACCCACTTCAAGAGCCCATCATTTTTTGTTTCATTGTTGTCCACACCAACCTCTATCCGCAGGTAACGGGTGGAGACAAAGAGAATGGTATTCTGGGGGTCAAAAGGTACCCAGCCAAGTTCCGGAAACCAGACCTCAATCCACGAATGACGGCCCTGTCCCATTTTGAAGGTCAGAGTTCCTTTCTGCCAGGCAATATCAAAGGGCTGATTGAAGGTAACTCCGTTGACAATACGTACAGGTATCCCGGCAGCCCTCATTAACGCCGCGCTAAGGTGGGAAAAGTTCTGGCAATTACCTTTGCCGGATTCCAGCGAGTAAAGGGCATCATACCTAACAGGAGGAGTCACGTAGCGGACGTGATCGACTACCCAGGAAACGATGCGCTGCACCGCATCGAACTCGGTTTTCACGTCTGATGTAAGTTCTTTTGCAAGCTTACGAATTTTGGCATTATCGGATTGCACCTGTTCTGTGGCTCTCAGATAATCCTTCAGTTCCGGGGCTATTATTGCGAGAGGAAACGGTTCCTGTGATGTGAGCGCCGGGAGATTCGTTTCACTGAGGGCATTGCAGGAAAGGCGCACATTTATAGTATCCGGAGGTTTTGTCCACGTAGCGATGATGATTTGATTACCCCGTCCGTCTGTATGGGTTTTTCTGTCCTCGGGTTCGGGAGAGAAATTCAGGCTGAAATCTTTTATTTCCTGACGTGAAGTCGGCGATTGGAAGCTCTGAGGGATGACAAAGCTAAGGACCATCTTCTGAATACCGTCACCTGCGGTAACCTGCTCTTGAACCTCATAACGGATGTTCGCTCCCATGTCGCCCGTGACGGTATAGTTTTCAGCAATGGACGGTGCAGGCCATAACAAGATCGAGATAAGGATTATCGCGAGCAATTTATTCATGAATCTTCTCCTTTCATATTAAAAAACCGTAGGTTTACAGATAATTTCTTTCACTTTAAGATCAAAAAATCGTGAGCTGTTTGCAGGTTGGAGCACAATGGCCGAATCGGCACCTCTCCCACTTCCTCCCACGGATATAACATCCTCATCGGTCCTTACAAGGCCGGCATCTGCGGCCATCAGGGCCAGTTCGATGGCGACCTTAATCCCCTGACCGAATATCCGGAGAGTATACGCCATGATTTCATCAACCTGATATGTAGAAAGCTTGTTTCTCACGGCGCGGCCAACCCCGCCGAAGGCGTGCTGGCAGGTCAGCACGGTAATCCCCTGTGCTTCCAGTTCCCGCCGATCCTTTTCCTCCAGTTCCTGATGGTTAGGTTTCTCATAACCGGTAACATGGGTTACGGCGATGATCTTGACCTCTTTCTGGAGAATCTTTAGTGCTTCATACGCGGTGCGCCCGCTGCACGTCGCGATGAGGACTTTTGAGATGGAAAGCTCCTCCGTCCTCCTGGAAACGGCTTCCAGGACTGCTTTCGAATTTTTCCCACCCGGTTTATGGAAATAACGGCAGGAGATGTCATTGTAAGAAGAGTTTTCTGACATGATGTATGACCCCCGAAAAAGGATGATCGTGTATCAACTGCGGAACAGCCTTTTCACTTATGGCATAGATTATTAATATATAGGCAAGCATTCGCCACGTGTCAATTAAAAGTTGAGAGAGCTGTTTTGAAGATGGCTTTTCATCGAAAAGATGTGCACAAACTAAAATATTATTTGACAAAATGTTTTTTATGTATAGGTTAGTCAAAGTTTTTCAAGAATTCACACTACACTAATCTAAGGAGTCAACAATGTTTACGGTAACGGAAAAAGCGATAGAGATGATTAAGGAGTTTCTCAAAGACAAAGGCGAAGAGCATACCATCAGGCTCATGATGAATGAGGGTGGGTGAGCTGGTCCATCTCTGGGGATGGCTCTGGATGAGTCAAGAGAAGGCGATGAAATGTTTAAGGAAGACGGGCTCACGTTCATGATCAACAAAGACCTGTTTGAACTCGTCAAACCGGTTACTGTTGATTTTATTGTCACGCAAAGGGGATCAGGATTCAAAGTGTCATCCAGTCTGGAATCTCAAAGTTCATGCGGAAAATCATGCAGCAGCTGTTAGGATCGCCGAGTGTATGGGGGAAGTAGAGAACACGGAATATTTACTTTGCCTTGCCGATGATCTCATGAAGGATAAACGGTATGAGGATGCCATTGTTCTTTATAAAAAATTAGTGGACACACATTCGGACAAAGATTCCTTTCTTCTCTCTTTGGCATGGGCTTATCATGATAGTGGGAAAATAGATGATGCTATAGGTTGTTTCGAGCGTCTTCTCAACGCTGAACTGGAGAAAAAGGTTTTTACCGGTTTTGCCTTCGATGAGCTGGTCAGGATTTACAAGGTAAAAGGAAAATATGGGCGCCTTGTTGATGTCTGTGAGAAAGTGGTGGCTGCCCAGCCCGAGGATATAGGATTTCTGAATGATCTCGGTGATGCCTACCTGAGGGCGAACAGGGCAGGCGAGGCGGTAAAGGTATTTATGAAAATGACCGAGATGGATCCTGATGCATCGGTGGCCTATTGTGGGCTCGGGAATGCACGCATCGCTGGAGAAGACTTCGATGGTGCTGAAGAGGCGTACCAGAAAGCTGTTGAATTAGATCCTGCCGAGACTGGTTCCTTTTATCATAGACTGGCGAATGCATATTTACATGCCGGACATTATGAAAGGGCGGAGAAAGCTTACAGAAAATGTCTTGAATTCCGGGATGATGAGGCCATGTACCATTGCGGTCTCGGCGATGTCCTGGTAAAACTTGGAAAAATTGATGATGCGCGTGATGCGTATGAAAAGGCTGTTCAACGGAACCGCGCTTACGGAAGCGCATACCACAACAGGTTGGGAAATACGCTGGCCCGGGAAAATTATCACCTGCAGGCAATCGATGCCTTTCAAAAATCAATTGCTGAGGACAGTCACAATCCTTTTTGTTATATTCACATTGCAGAATCTTATGCCGCGCTCGGCCTTGCTGACCTTGCCGAAAAGGCATACGTGAAAGCCAAATCCCTTAAATGAAAAATCAGCCCCGCTCCTTTTTTCTCATGGTCTCTCTAAAAACGTGGTAAAATTCCTCATTATCGGCAATGGCACTCGTGATTATCTGACCGATATCACCCATATTTTTTAGATTGATGACATAATTCACACTGTGATTCAGCGCTGCCATGCTGTCCCCGGTGCGAAATATGTTACTGACCATGGCTACGAAAATCTTTCTGCGCGTACTCATATTAAGATTGGCGACGTAATTGAGCACTTCATTATTCACAGGATTATCGGTATCGAAATTATCATTTACTACTATAAGATCATACACGTGATATCGCAAATTTTTAAGCGCATCTTGCGCCGAAGCCGGCACGGTGATCTGGTAACCCATGGACATTATCTCGGCATCAAACTTTTCACGGAGAACAGGGTCAGATTCGCATAGTAACGCCGTTTCCACATCGGCTCCCACAAAATCAAAAGGNNTTCGGCTTCCCGTAACCCTTATCGACTTGCAGTTTGCCAAGGAGATCCGTCGTCGTTTCTCCTCGTTCACTCTTTACGGCATCGATACCGCGGCCTACTATCCCCCTGTTTGATGCATAGGCTTTGGCGATATCTTCAGCAATGAATCCTTGTCTGTATAAATCGACGATATAATCATCGAATGTAATCATACCGAAGGCTTTAGCGGCCTGAATAATCTCATAAAAGGTTTTTCCTTCTGATTCGCCGTGAAGGATGGTATCTTTTACCCGGATGTTGGCGCCCATTATTTCAAAGGCTGCAACACGTCCTCCACCCTCCTTCGGCAGCAGCCTTTGGCAGACGATCCACCGTACCGTGTCGGCAAGACGAATACGGATCTGATTTTCTTCTTCCGTATTGAACATGCCAAGAATTCGGTTCACCGTATGGCCGGCATCCATCGTATGAAGTGTGCTCATTACGAGGTGCCCTGTTTCTGCAGCACTGAGGGCGATTTCAACGGTTTCCCTGTCTCTCATTTCACCCACAAGGATGATTTTTGGCGCTTGTCTCAAGGCCGCACGGAGACCGATCGAAAAAGATTCAAAATCTTTCCCTAACTCTCGCTGGTTGAATGTCGATTTTTTGTGGGAATGGGAAAATTCCACCGGGTCTTCAAGTGTAATGATATGAACAGCTTTATCTTCGTTAATCTCATTTAATATTGCTGCCAGTGATGTGGACTTACCGCTGCCAGTTGCACCGGTAATCAGAATAATGCCGTTTAATTCTTCGCTTATCTTAAAGAAAGCCTCCGGTAAATTTAATTCCTGGATGGTGGGAATTTTGGATTCCAGTTTCCTAATGGCAATGGAGTAAGTATCGCGCTGTGAAAAGATGTTCACCCTGAAACGGGCCTTCCCCGCAAGTTCGTAGGAAGTATCGCATGAGCCCTCACTGAGAAGGAGATCCATCAGGCGGCGGTCATTATTAATCAAGTTCAGGGCAAATATTTCTGTCTGAAAAGGAGTTAAAGTGCTGAAAGGTGGTTCCATATCAACGGTTTTTAGTACGCCTGAACTCATGACCTGCAGTGGTCTGCCTACAGTAAAATTCAGGTCCGAAATATCTTTGTGAGAATCCAGCATTTTGCCTAATATATAATCGATTTCCTGCTTCCTCATAGTCTTTTCCTCAACAACCAATCCCTTTAGGCTTCTGTAAAGTCGGTAGGTGGAATTTTTAAAAGCGGCCTGAACCTTCCCTTATCATTCGATTTCAAATACGCCTCCTCGGCACCGATCCATCCCCTGTTGTAGAGTTCGTGAATGCTATCATCCAGCAATTGCATGCCGTATTTCTTGCCTGTTTGTATCATCGAGGGAATTTGGAAAGTCTTGGATTCCCGGATGAGGTTTCGGACCGCCGAATTGGCGATCATGATCTCCATGGCTGCGCAGCGGCTCTTCCTGTCAATGCGTTTGAAGAGGACCTGGGAAATAACCGCCCGTATTCCATCTGCCAGTGTGGATCTGATCTGCATTTGCTCCTCAGCGGGGAATACCTCGATGATCCGGTCAACAGTCCTCGCAGCGCTCGAGGTGTGCAGGGTAGAAAAAACCAAATGACCGGTGTTTGCCGCTTCAACGGCAAGGGATATTGTTTCCATATCTCGCATTTCGCCGACGAGAATGATATCCGGATCCTCACGCAGAGCGCCACGAAGGGCGGCTGAAAAGCTTTTTGTATGCATACCGACTTCTCTGTGGTTTATAATACAACCCTGACTTTGGTGAACAAATTCAATGGGATCTTCAATCGTGATAATATGATCTTTCCGGATGCGATTAGCTTCATCGATGATCGCGGCGAGAGTCGTCGACTTTCCGCTCCCTGTTGGGCCCGTTACCAGCACAAGGCCTCTCGGCAGCATGGCGAGCTTAGAGAGCACAAGGGGAAGTCCTAACTCCTGAACCGTCATAATTTTATTCGGGATTTCCCTGAAAGCCGCTGCCACACCATATTTTTGCTGAAAGAAATTAACTCTGTACCTGGCAAGATTCGGTATTTCGTATGCAAAGTCTACGTCTCCCGTTTCTTCAAATAGTTTGATCTTGTGCTCGGGTGTAATTTCATAGAGCATCGCTTTTAGTTCGTCATTATCCAGAAGGTCGTACTTTATGCGCTCCATCTCCCCCCTTATTCTGAGGGCTGGCTGTTGACCTGACACGAGATGGAGATCTGATGCGCCCTGTTCATGCATCAACTGGAAAAAGGCATCGATTTTTGCCATAAAGGGCCTCCTTGGTAGTTACTCACTATGAGCACATGAGTGATCTATCATGAAATCTATGAATGCTTCGGAAGAAGTGGAATTTAACTTTAGTAATTTGCCAATTTTCCAATCCTGTGGGGTGAAGTATAGGGGAAGGGGGGGTGTTTGTCAAGATGAAAAGCCTTTTGTTAACTATTGCTTGACAGGTGTTGATGTGATCGTATATATCTCGCCTCACAGTCTTGGAACTTTTGATGAGACGGAATTTTAAAATGGGGATGTAGCTCAACTGGGAG